>NZ_JBEXYL010000004.1:194233-194522 GCF_040630895.1 Streptomyces sp. NPDC005728 | reverse complement strand
GCGCCCGGCCAAGCCCGCCCACCCGCAATACCCGACGAAGCCGGCTTACCCGGAGCACCCGACGAAGCCGGCCTACCCCGAGCACCCGACGAAGCCGGCCTACCCCGAGCACCCGACCAAGCCCGCCCACCCGGAGAAGCCCGCCTATCCCGAGCACCCGACCAAGCCCGCCCACCCGGAGAAGCCCGCCTATCCCGAGCACCCGACCAAGCCCGCCCACCCGGAGAAGCCCGCCTACCCCGAGCACCCGACCAAGCCCGCCCACCCGGAGAAGCCCGCCTACCCCGAG
>NZ_JBEXYL010000004.1:112551-194135 GCF_040630895.1 Streptomyces sp. NPDC005728 | reverse complement strand
CGCCCACCCGGAGAAGCCCGCCTACCCCGAGCACCCGACCAAGCCCGCCCACCCGGAGAAGCCCGCCTACCCCGAGCACCCGACCAAGCCCGCCCAGCCGAAGAAGTCGGAACACTCGAAGAAATCGAGCTGGTGACAGTTACGAGGCGAACCTGACCCTGGGGATGGTGTGGCCGCCGGCGACCCCGGCGGCACGTACACAGCCGGGCCACCCGATCGCTTCTCTCCCGTACTGGAGCGAGGCGCGTCGAGGGTGGCCCGGAGGGCGACGCGCCCCACGGTCACCGACCGGCCCGGCTCAGTTCAGCTGCTCCAGCCGCCGGCCCCGGCTCTCCGCGACGCGGAGGGCGTCGTCGAGGGCCTGGGTCAGGCACTCGGCAAGAAAGCGGAGGTCGCCCACAGGAGTGTCCGGCAGGATCTCCCGCGCGTGGACGAGGAGTTGGCCGCCCATGCCGAGCTGAACGGACTCCGTGGTGTCGGCCAGTCGAGAGAGCGGACCGTCGCCGTCGTCGGTGATCAGATAGCAGGGCTTACCCCCGGAACCTGTCCAGGGCAGCAGGCGCGGCGGCTGACTCACGTGACCTCCAGCCCATGGATCCAGTACGGAACGGGCACATCCTGCCCCAGTGCCTTCGACGCCAACTCCCGGCGCCACTCCCCCTGTTCATGAGCGGTCACGACGGCCGTACGGCCCTGACGGCGGTGGCGTCGAGAGGCGTGTCGAGCCCGTAGGGGCTGCGGTGGCACGGAAGCGGCAGGGGGTCGGCGACGGGGGCGGGGTACGGCACGCGTTCCTGTCCGGGCGGGAAGAGCAGGAGGCCCACCCAGGCGGCAAAGCGACGGATAAGGTCGGTCACGTCATCAGTTCCTTTCAGCTGATGGCCACGCCCCCGGACGGCTCCACCCGTCGCGGGGGTCTCTCGTTGCCTCACTGTAGGGGCAGTGAGGTATGGTGTACTAGGCCTATCAGGGATCGCAGGTTCGCACTGATGTACCCAGTGCGGGCATGGTGGTGTGGTGATGCAGTTCGTACCAGACATTCCACGCTGGCGGCAGGTCGCCGAAATCATCCGTGGCCGGATCGCGGACGGGACGTACCCGCCACGCACAAGGGTGCCGTCTGTCATGCAGATCATCGCCGAGTTCGGAATCGCGACAGCGACGGCCCAGAAGGTCCTCCAGAACCTGCGCAAGGAGGGGCTCATCTACACGGAACCCGGCCTCGGCTCCTTCGTGGCCAAGCGCCCCGCCGAAGAAGCCGCACCGCCCGCATAAGGCCGTCCGGCGACGGGGCGCTCGGCTCTTCGGCTACGCCTCCTTCGGCCCCGCCTGCTGCACCACGTCGAAGGACCACAGGGTCGATCCCGAGGCCGCCGGCCGGGGCCGCTCACCCTCCCCGCCACCCTGGTGCGCGGCCTTCATCGGCCCCTCCATCCACGCCTGGAACGACTCCTCGTCCCGCCACCGCGTGTACACGAGGTACTGGTCGGTGCCCTCGACGGGCCGCAGCAGCTCGAACCACTCGAACCCGTCGGAGTTCTCCACGGCGTGGGCCCGCGAAGCGAACCGCTTCTCCAGTGTCTCCCGCTGCTCGGTCGGCACGATCAGCACGTTGATCTTCACTACGCTCATGGCACCATCCTGGCCCACCCGGGCGGCAGGGCGACGACCGACGCCGCGGAGCGATCCCCGGCCGAGTCACACCCGTCACAGCAACATCAAAGCTTTACCGAACGCACGTACAACCCCTACACCCCGTCACTGGTCTCCTGATCGCCGGCCGCTCCGCGCCCCGGGGGACAACTCCCCGACGAACTCGGACGGTCCGCACCCCATCGTCTGTGGACGCCCCGCCAGGCGTCCCCGCATGCCGCAGGAGAACCAGCATGCACACGCACCGCCGACTCGCCCTCGCGACGGCCACCGCGGCCGCGCTGACGGGCGGTCTGCTCACGTTCGCCGCCTCGCCCGCCTCGGCCTCCACCGCCTACGTCAGCGGCCACAAGGACGCCGGCCAGGTCGTCGTCCTCTACGGTACGAAGACCGGCGTCTCCTCCGCCAAGCGCACCACCCTCAGCCAGAACAGCACCGGCGTCCCCGGCACCGCCGAGGCGGGCGACGAGTTCGGCTACCGCCTCGCGTACGCCGACTTCAACGGCGACGGCTACGACGACCTCGCCGTCGCCTCCCCGCACGAGAAGGTCGGCAACGACGTCGACGGCGGCGCCGTCGCCCTTCTGTGGGGCTCCCCGAACGGTCTGACCGGCAAGGGCGTCGACGTGCCCGACCCGGCCGTCGGCTCGCACGACTTCTGGGGCCGGAGCATGGCCGCCGGCGACTTCGACGGCGACGGCAGGGCCGACCTGGTCGTCGGCAGCTCCGCCGCCACCCTCTACCTCTACAAGGGCGGCTTCAGCAGCGCCGGCACCCCGGGCAGCCGCACCACCGTCAAGCCGCCGATCCAGTCGGGCACCAACGACTACCCGTACGGCCCGATGAACCTGACCGCGGGCGACGTGAACGGCGACGGCCGCACCGACCTCGTCGTGGACGGCTTCGAGACGCGGACGTCGTCCCACTGGAACACCAACTACTGGCTGCCCGGCACCGCGAACGGTCTGAGCGCCGCCTCCGCCAAGGCCCTCAAGACCGGCATCGTCACCGGGATCGGCGACCTCAACGACGACGGCTTCGGCGACATCGTCACCGGTGCCTCCTGGGACGACAGGACCGGCGACGGCCGGACCATCCCGGACTCCGCCAAGGGCGGGAAGGTGAACATCACCTACGGCTCCGCCTCCGGGCCCGCCACCACCAAGGGCATCACCCAGGACACCGGCAACGTGCCCGGCAACTCGGAGAAGGGCGACGGCTTCGGCTGGGACCTCGACCTCGGTGACATCAACGGCGACGGCTACCAGGACCTGGTCGTCAGCACCCCGAACGAGGACATGGGCAGCATCGCCAACACCGGCATGGTCACCGTCCTGTACGGCTCCGCCCAGGGCGTGAACACCACCTCCGGCACCCAGTGGTTCGCCCAGAGCACCGCGGGCGTCCCCGACAACGACGAGAAGGCCGACCTGTTCGGCGCCGACGTCAAGCTGGACGACGTCACCGGCGACGGCAGGGCCGACCTGGTCGTGGGTTCGTACGAGAACGGCGGCGACGGCGCGATCACCTACCTGCCGTCCAACGGCACGAAGATCACCACGAGCGGTTCGCGTGCCTTCGGCGCGAGCACCGTGGGTGTCTCGACGAGCGGCACGCCCCAGTTCGGCGCCGTCTTCGCCGACTGAGCCGAGCCGATGAACCCGGAGCCGACGACACCGGGGAATCCCTGGTGCATCCCCTGACGATCCCTTAGGGGATGTCACAGGTCGGCCGCAAAGCCGGGCCCGGGCACCCGGGCCCGGCACGTCATTCTCCGGGACCAGGTACGTTCGATGACGTGGCTGGATTCAGGATCGGACGCGGGGGCCGGGACAACCGCACCCCCCAGGGACAACAGGCTCCGCAGGGACCGTCGTACGGACACGGGCAGGGGCACGGACAGGGACGCGGGCAGGGACAGCCCGGGGCCCGGCCCGGGGCGCGGCCCGGGGCGCGGCCCGGAGGCCCGTCGTACGGCTACCCGTCGGCGCCGCAGCCGTCGTACCCACAGCCCTCGCACCCGCAGCAGCCGTCGTATCCGCAGCAAGGACAGCCGTACGGCTACCAGGGCGCGGCCGACGACGGCCCGGAGTACTTCGGCGACGACGGCTACCCGAACCACGGCCCGGGCGGCGGGCCGGGCGCCCAGGACCCGTACGCGGCCAACAATCCGGGCCACACCCAGGCGTTCTCGATCGACGAGGCCTCCGGCTACACCCAGGGCGCGACCTACCACGCCGGCTCGGCCGCCCCGTCCGGCCCGATCGGGCCGCCGCTGCACTGGAAGGAACTGCTGAAGGGGATCATCTTCTCCCCCAACCAGACCTTCCTGCGCATGCGGGACTACACGATGTGGGTCCCGGCCCTGATCGTCACCTTCCTCTACGGCCTGCTCGCCGTCTTCGGCTTCGACGGCGCCCGCCAGGACGCGATCAGCGCGACGCTCTCCAACGCGATCCCGATCGTCCTGGTCACGGCGGTCGCGATGGTCCTGAGCGCGTTCATCCTGGGTGTGGTCACCCACACCCTGGCCCGCCAGCTCGGCGGTGACGGCGCCTGGCAGCCCACGGTCGGCCTGTCCATGCTGATCACGTCCCTCACGGACGCCCCCCGCCTGGTCTTCGCCATGTTCTTCGGCGGCGACGCCGGCTTCGTCCAGCTGCTCGGCTGGGCCACCTGGATCGGCGCGGGCGCGCTGCTGACCCTGATGGTCTCCCGCTCCCACGACCTGCCCTGGCCGAAGGCGCTGGGCGCGTCGGCGATCCAGCTGATCGCGCTGCTGTCGATAGTGAAGCTGGGCACGTTCTAGGCCCACCCAGACCCGTCTGGCACGAGAAGGGCCCCCGGCACTGCGCCGGGGGCCCTTCTCCTGCTGCTCCTGCTGCTGGACTAGGCGTCGAGGACCTGTCCGGCACGCTTCACCACGGGCGGCTCGACGCTCCACGGGAAGTTGATCCACTCGTCGGTGCGCTTCCAGACGTACTCGCACTTCACGAGGGAGTGGGACTTCTCATAGATCACGGCGGAGCGCACCTCGGCGACCGTGTCCAGGCAGAAGTCGCGCACGAGCTTGAGCGTCTTGCCGGTGTCCGCGACGTCGTCGGTGATGAGCACCTTCTTGTCGGAGAAGTCGATCACGTTCGGGACGGGCGCGAGCATGACGGGCATCTCGAGCGTCGTCCCGACACCCGTGTAGAACTCGACGTTCACGAGATGAATGTTCTTGCAGTCGAGGGCGTAGGCGAGCCCACCGGCGACGAACACGCCCCCACGCGCGATGCTGAGCACGATGTCCGGCTCGTACCCGTCATCGGCGATGGTCTGCGCCAGCTCGCGAATGGCGCCACCGAACCGCTCGTAGGTCAGATTCTCCCGCACGTCGCTCATGTGGTGGTCGTCCTCACACCTGGGTCCGATGGAAGTTCATGAAGGACCGCGAGGCGGTCGGCCCGCGCTGTCCCTGGTAGCGGGAGCCGTAGCGCTCGCTCCCGTACGGGAACTGGGCGGGCGAGGTCAGCCGGAACATGCACAGCTGGCCGATCTTCATTCCGGGCCAGAGCTTGATCGGCAGGGTGGCGAGGTTGGACAGCTCCAGGGTCACGTGGCCGCTGAACCCCGGGTCGATGAAGCCGGCGGTGGAGTGCGTGACGAGCCCCAGCCGCCCGAGGGAACTCTTGCCCTCGAGCCGCGAAGCAAGATCGTCAGGGAGGCTGATGACCTCGTACGTGCTGGCCAGCACGAACTCCCCGGGGTGCAGGATGAACGGCTCATCACCCTCGGGCTCGACGAGCCGCGTCAGATCGGCCTGCTCGATCGCGGGGTCGATGTGGGGGTACCGGTGATTCTCGAACACCCGGAAGAAACGGTCGAGACGCACGTCGATGCTCGACGGCTGCACCATGGATTCGTCGTAGGGATCGATGCGCACCCGCCCGGCGTCGATCTCGGCCCGGATGTCCTTGTCTGAGAGAAGCACGTCCCGAGGATACGCAAGGCGCGCGGAGCCGTGACAATCGTGACGGCTCCGCGCGCCTCCGGCACTGCTCCGACCGACCGGCTACCGCTTCTGCAGAGCGACCGGCACCACACTGCGGAGCCGGGCACACCGCGGACACCTCACGAGCCGACCGGGGCCGAGCCGCTCGGCCCGCTGCATCGGGAACGAAGCGGCGCTGAACACGTGCCCGTCCGCACAGCGAACGACGGTGCGTTCCATCAAGTCCCTCAAGTCCCTTCCCCAAGAGCCGCGTCCGGCTTACTGCCCTGACGACAAAAGCCACATTACGGGATCAAAGAGACGACTCTCCAGGCGGCACTCCGGCCCCACCCGGACCCTCCCCCACGCCTCCACGGTACGCCCCAACTCGCCTCCCCCGCACGGGGATCCCACCTCCCCGACACAGCCCCAACGCACCTGGACCCCGCGGTCCGAGCACCGGGGGTCTGCGATGAGGTACAGTGAGCGAGCGTTCGGACACCCCCACGGGTCCGGTCCGTCCGTCTTACGCGGGTGTAGTTTAATGGTAGAACATCAGCTTCCCAAGCTGAGAGCGCGAGTTCGATTCTCGTCACCCGCTCCAATGTGAAACCCCAGGTCGGTGGCCTGGGGTTTGTTTGTTGTCTAGTCCAATTCGGGGGCCCGCTGTGTCGTCGCCGTCACCGGCGAGGTGGACCGGCGGCGGGCGCCAGGGCGGCTACCAGGAGAGGGCGTCCTTCGCGTTGTCCTGCCAGTAGGTGACGGTGGCAGCGCTGTTGAAGAAGACACCGCCGTTCGGCAGCTTCAGGGTCTCTTCCTTGTTGATCGCGTCGCCCTCCCTGTCGGCGAAGAACACGCCCAAGGTCTTCTCCTTGGCTCCGCCTTCGCCGTCGGGGGTGGACGTCGTGATGCCCGCGTACGCGGACTGGCCGGGCTTGAGCGTCACCACGGCCTGCGGCGTGGTCTCCTCGGCCCACGGCAGCGGGGCCTGGGCGTCGGCGCCGGCCCTCAGATAGGGGGCGATGTAGGCGTAGCAGGGCTTGGTGCCGGTGTTGGTGGCCTTGAGCAGCAGGTGGTTGATCGGGCGGGACACCTCGGTGACGGTCAGCTTGGTGTTCGCCGTGGTGCAGGTGACGACCGAGGGGGCCTTCTTGGTGGCGGCGGAGGCGATCTGCTCGGTGGCCTGGAAGCCGACGAGCGTGAGGGCGGCGGCGACAACCATGGAGGAGGCGGCCGCGCGGGAGGCGAAACGAGTGGCGATACGCATGAGTGGTCTGCTTTCTCTGAATATCAGGAAGATGGTCTTCTATTTGTGGGCTGTGCCGGTCGGGCTTGTCTGGGTCGTGCCGCGTGTGGTGTGCGCGGGAACGCCGGAAGTGCGGGCCCTGAAGGCGGAGTTGAGCGGGTCCGATCACCGTGTCCGCCGAGACGCCGCGTTCGGATGACCCAAGCCTGTGCTCTGCGGCGTTCCGTCCGCCATTCCCCTCGGGAGTTTCGGGATGCTGGAATGCTCACACCAGCTCTGAACTGCAGAAACGTGGCCTTCCTGGGATGCCGAATGGAATGGAGGACTGTGGGGGCGGCTGACGAGAGCGCCGGCTCCGGCGAAACGGGCACACACGAACGCCTCGACGCACTGCGACATCGGCTTCGGCCTCGACTTCGGCTCGGAGGCGAGGAGTTGAGCCCTCATCCGGACGGATGACCCAGCGCACGGCTCAGGGGCACAGGGGCACCGACGCGCGATATGAGCGGCTCCGTCTCCGGGGCGGCAGGCCCTACTCTGATCCACGTGAGGCAGGCAGGCGCTGGGAAGGATGATCGGCGATGACGCCCCTGAGCACCGGGGACCCGGAGTCCATAGGCGGGTACACCCTCCGCGGTCGGCTCGGGGCGGGCGGCATGGGAGTCGTCTATCTGGGAGTCTCCGCCTCGGGACGGCAGGTCGCAGTCAAGCTCGTGCGCGGGCCGTATGCCCAGGAAGAGGAGTTCCGGACGCGCTTCCGGCAGGAGATCTCGGCAGCGCGCAGAGTGAGCGGTGCCTTCACCGCCCCTGTCGTGGACGCCGACCCGGACGCCGACCAGCCGTGGATGGCGACGCTCTACGTGCCGGGGCTCAACCTTGCCGAAGTCGTGGAAAAGAACGGCCCGCTGAGCCAGCGGGAACTGCGCGCGCTGGGGCTGGGGCTCACCGAGGCGCTGCGCGACATCCACCGGGCGGGCCTGGTGCACCGGGACCTCAAGCCGCGCAACGTCCTGATGACCGAGGACGGGCCGCGCGTCATCGACTTCGGCATATCGCGCGCTGCTGACGACCAGAGCCTCACCACGACCGGGCGGATGATCGGCACTCCGCCCTTCATGTCACCGGAACAACTGGCCGCTCCCCGAGACGTCACCCCGGCCTCGGACGTGTTCTCGCTGGGGTCACTACTGGTGTTCGCGGCCGTCGGCACGGGACCGTTCGACGCCGACAGCCCGTACATAACCGGCTATCAGGTGGTGCACGGAACCCCGGACCTCGGCGGGGTGCCCGATGCGCTCCTGGGCATTGTCGAGCGCTGCCTGGACAAGGACCCGGCCGCACGGCCGGAACTGACGGACATACACCGCATGCTCCAGGCGCTGCCGGAATCCGATGCCACCGGGTCCCCGAAGACCAGGTCCGCGAAACCCCGGGTCCGCCTCATTTCTCGGAGCGCGGCCACCACCTCCACGGGCGCCGCGACCGGCACCGGCACCGGCACCGGCACCGGCAAGCGACGTCGAGCCCGGATGCTGCTCACCGGCCTCGGCGCGGCGCTGGCCGTCACGGGGCTGGGTATCGGGGTGGGTGTCTTCATGTCCGATCCGGACACCACCACCGCCTCCGAGACCGCCGCCTCCGCCGCAGCCACCGCCCGTACCGCATTACTGCCCGCCGGCTGGCGGCCGTGGCAGAAGGAGCTGCGGTACGACGTGAAGGGTGTTCCTCTCGACTACGACAGCCCCGGATGCGTGGCAGAGGGAAGCGCCCTGTTCTGCGGCGGTACGGGCTTCACGGCCGCCAGGATCGACGCGGCCTCCGGCCGCACCCTGTGGCGGACCGGCAGCCGCCCTCAGGGGGCACAGCCGATCGGCGTTCGCGACGGGCTGGTCTACATGTACGAGGAACCGGACGACAGGACCAGGCGCGTGGTGGCCCTCGACGCCGGTACCGGGCGCCGGCGGTGGCAACGCGACATCAGCCCGTCCGAGGAGGCGGTCCTGTACGACGGCGGACTGCTGACCCTGTCTCCCGACCACTCGTCGTTCGTGGCCTACGAGCCTTCCGGCAAGGAACTGTGGCAGGCGCCCTCGCTGGACGAGTACTGCACTCCGTCGGCGCTGGGAGGCATCCCCTACGCCCTGTGCTCGAAGGCCACCGAGCCCGGCCAGGCCCCGGTCGAGCTGATGAAGCTCGGACCCGGCAGCCTGACCGAAACCGCCACACTGCCCAAGAAGGCGCAAGCACTCGGCGCCGTCGGCGGGCAACCCCTGTTCCTCGCACCCCAGACCGCGAAGGACGTGTACGAAGCCGGGTACGAACGACCGTACAACGCGCTGCTGCGGGTGGTCCTGGAAACCGGGCAGGTCAGGCGGATACCGCTGGCACATCCGCTGACCGGCGCGGCCACCCTTGTGGACGGCGTCGTCTACTTCGTCCGGTCCGACGGGTCGGTCACCGCGGTGTCGGCGGACAGCGGCAAACAACTCTGGCAGAAGGTGACGGACGTCGAGAGCCTGTCCGCGCCCGCGGTGTCGGCGACGTACAAGCGGATCTATTTCTCCAACCGCTTCGGCCGTCTGCTGGCACTGGACAGCCGCACCGGAGCGGAGGTCTGGCGCACCTCCGCACTGGACGACCCCGGAGACAAGGCGCAGGGGTACCCGCCGCGAGTGCTGCTCGTCAAGGACGCCATCGTGGCGATGGCCGGCGACACGGCCTTCTCCCGGAGCCCGGACGATCCCACCTGACCGGCCGAGGGAATCGCCGAGCACCGTGCGGCGCATTTCGTCGGTCCCTCAGCAGCGGGGCCGGTACTCCGGAGTGTGCATCTGCGAGCCGATGTGCCGGGGGCATCCCGCACCCGCAGGTGTCCCACCCGCAGCGGGGCGGTCCCGTCCCCGCGGAGCGCCCCCATGTGGGTGCGTGCCCGTAGCGTGCCCATAAGACCGGACCCTGTACTGACCGGCCGGAACGAGGGGTGCCCGTGACTTCTATCCGGGCACCCCCTCGGCCTCCGCAGCAAGGAGGTCGGCGTTCGTACAGTGGCGCGCTCCACCTGGACGCATGGCGGGCAACGCCTGCCTCGGCGTGCCTCTCGGTCTCGCGCGCACTGCTGCGTGATCAAATACGGCATGGCATCGTCCTGGACTGGTAGACGGGTACGCCTACGCGCTATCGAGCCCGACGACTGGACAGCGTTCACGCACTTCGCCGACGACGACGGGCGAGGGAGCCGGCTGGATCTGCCGCGGTCCGCCGAGAGCTACCGTGCCTGGGCGAAGGAGCGATCCGTCGCCAAGTGCGATGACGACCGCTTTCGACTGGCAGTCGAAACGACGGCCACGGGAGAGCTGGTCGGCACAGTCGGCTCACATCGCACCGGCCCTCGTTCAGGCTGGTTCGAGTTCGATGTCATGATCGGCGCCGACCACCGGCGCAAGGGCTACGCGTCAGAAGCCCTGGTGCTGCTGCTGCGCTTCATGTTTGCCGAGCGGCGCTATCACAAATGCCTGGCAGCGGTCTTCGCCGACAACGAGGCATCGCTGGAACTGACTCGTCGGCTCGGCTTCACCGAGGAGGGTCGCTTGCGGGAACACGTTTTCTTTGCGGGCCGGCACCACGACCTCGTCATGATGGGCATGCTCGCCGACGAGTTCGGCCGGCGACACACGATGGGCGAACCATGAGCTGGTCGTCCGAGCGTGACTGCCGTCAGCCGCGCACGGTGGCACGCAGGCGCAAGCCGGCAGTTGCGAGACCTTCGAAGGTGGTGACCTGGAAGCTGGGTTCCGGTCCGGGCGGCTCGCTCAGGTGGTAGCGGCGGGCGATCTGCGTAGTCAGGAGCGTCAGCATCGCCATGGCCAGAGCGACTCCCTCGCAGCCATGCGGCCCGGTACCGAAGGAGAGGAAGACCCCGGGCTTCGGCAGCGAGCCCGCATCGTCGAGCCAGCGCTCGGGCTGGAACTGGTCCGGCTCTGCGTGTTCCCGTGCGTCGCGGTGGGCGGTGTAGGGGCAGACGAGAACGGTGGAACCGGCGTCGATGGTGTAGCCGGCGAGCTGAGTCTGCCGCGTGGCGCGCCGGGTCAGCAGCCAGCTCGGCGGGTGCAGTCGGAGCACCTCGCGTACCAGTGCCTGCGTGTATTGCAGGCTGTCGAGGTGGGTGTTGGTCGTCGCGGCCGGGTCTGCGGGCAGCAAGGCGGCTTCGGCCGCGACGCGGTCCGCTGCCTGGGGGTACCGGGCCAGGTAGAGCAGGATCCATCCGGCTGCCCGGGAAGGTGTCTCGAAGGTGGCGACGGTGATTCCGGGGAGAGTGTCGAGGATGGCCTCTTCCGGCAGTGGGCCGTAGCGGGAGGAGGGCCGGAGCATCTGTCCCAGCAGGTCGTCACCGAGCCGGCCCGATGAACGGCGCCGGCGGACGATGGGCCGCAGAGCGTTCGTGAAGGCGACTTGCTGCCGTGTGCGGAACCGCCGTGCCGGTGTGGGGATCCAGCGCGGCCATACCCAGGGCGAGGGGCGTACGAGCACCTCCCGGGCCAGGAAGAGCTGTGAGGCGAGGGGCAGCAGGGCGGGAGCGTCTTCGGAGAAGAGGTAGTGCACGCCGATCTCCGCCAGGGCGTGCCGGACCGGGGGCAGAATCTCGATGTCCTGATCCGTGGGCCACTGGTCAGCGAATCGAGCGGCCCTGGGCGCGATCTCACCGATCCGGGCTGCAACCGCATGCGCGCGCAGTCCGCGCATGCGGGCGGCGTGAGCGTGGGCGCGCTCCTCAGGCGTCGGTGCTCCGCTCGACCGCTTCAACGGCGGGAAGAGAGGCGAGGGTGCCTTGGGGAAGTCCTGTGCGCGGCGCAGGACGTCTTCACACGGCCCGGCCGTAGCGGCTACGTAGACACCGGACTCCAGCTGCCAGACGTCCCCGCACTCGGCAGCGCCACGGCGCGCCAGTGCCAGCCGGTCGCGGCTCCAGGCGGCAAAGCCGCCGTCGGGCAACCGCGGCGGCTCGTTCATTCGGCCCATGAGATCGTCCCTGGCTCTCGTACCTGTCCAGGCCGATGCCGTCGGCAGCGTGGCTGGGAGCCGGTAGGCGCCCGGGGGCGCCTACCGGCAGTGCGGTCAGGCCGAGTCGTCGCCGGCGTACGCGTCCCATTCGTGTTCCCCGTACGCACCGTAGTGGCGGGCGAAGGACAGCTTGCCGAGCAGCTTGGCGATCATGGTGCACTCCTCACGCCTGTCTGAGACCTCCCAGCTGAGGGTTGACTGAAGAAGCTCCCGTCAGCATCAAATGCCACATACGCCATACTGCCACATACGACCTATATGACACATACGGGATATATAGACTTGCAGTCGTGCGCATGAATATAAGGCGCGTGCTTTCGGGCTGAGCCCACAGCCGACCGACGTCGCTCCGGCGCTGGAGGCCGGCTCATGACGACGCGTGGCCGACTCCCGCCTACGGGACCATCTTTGACGCCCGTTCAGGAAAGGCCGGTGGCAGAGACGGCCGTACCGCCGGGGCTGTTCGGCGGTCGGCCACGCGGTGGGAGGGGCGCAGCTCGGACTCGCCCCAGGAGGTGACGGTCACGTGGTCACCGACGCGTACTCTGCCGGGCCGCAGCACAGCGAGCTTCGTGCCGAAGGCGACTCCGCCCTCGGCCGCCCGCCGGTAGCCGGCGAGGGTGCGCAGCGGTTCGGGGCCCGCCTTCTCCGCCGACTCCTGCTCGACCATGGTGACGGCGCAGCGGATGGCGAGCTTTGCATAGCCCAGCTCGGCAGTGCCGATACTCAGTCCGTGGGCCCGGTCCTCGGTGTGCGGCTCGTCCCAGCCGTCGATCACGATGTTCGGACGGAAGCGGTTCACGGGCAGGGCTGCGGCACCCCGTTCGGCCAGCTTCCGGTCGAGCAGGTCGAGGGTGGAGCGGGAGAGGACGTGCAGGGCGCAGCTGTCGGCGTAGCCGGAGGTGCCCGGGGTCCGACCGTCGGTCACCCGGTCGTGTTCCGGCGGCACCCGTACCAGGCGGCTGCGCTCGCGGAGCACGTCGGAGAGCCATTCGGCGGCCCTGCCACCTTGGTCGATGCCCTGGTAGGCAGTTCCGAACAGGTCCACCTGCCGACGAGCGCCCGCTGCGTCCACGCAGAGATCCAGCGGCTCGGCGTGCGGCGCATGGAGGGTGAGTCGTTCGCCGTCGTCGCTGATGGCGGGTTTGATCAGGGCCAGTCGGGGATGACGGCGCTGGGTGCGGTACACGCCCTCTTCACTGATGACCATGAAGCTGCGGTCGTGCGCGAGACCGGCAGGCGTCAGCAGCGCCTCGCGGGCCGACACCCCGGCACACCCCTTGATCGGGTAGTACGACAACTCGACGACGCGGGCCATGCCGTCCCCTCCTGCTCTGCTAGGCGGTGACGAGGGCGAGGGTGAAGCCGTCGTAGCCCTTGGTACCGACGGTCTGGATGGTGGTGGCGGTGAGCCGGGGATGCTCCGCGATCAGCTCGGTGAAGCGGCGGACACCTTGGACGCGCGGGTCGGCGCCGGAGGGGTCGGTGACCGCGCCGTCGCGGACGACGTTGTCGCCGACGATGACGCTGCCGGGCCGGGTGAGCTTGAGCGCCCACTCCAGGTAGGCGGGGTTGGAGGGCTTGTCGGCGTCGATGAAGACCAGGTCGAAGGGGCCCGCCCCCTCGTCCGCCAGCCGGGGCAGTGAGTGCAGGGCTTTCCCGACGCGTAGGTCGACGATGTGGTCGAGCCCGGCGCGGGAGACGTTGGCGGCGGCTACGGCGGCGTACTGCTCGTCGGCCTCCAGAGTGACGAGGCGTCCGTCCGCCGGCAGGGCCCGGGCGAGCCAGATGGTGCTGTAGCCGCCGAGGGTGCCGATCTCCAGGATCGTGCGGGCGCCCTGGAGCGTCGCCAGCAGGTTCAGCAGCTTGCCCTGGTTGGGCGCGACCTGGTGCGGCGGCAGCCCGGCCGCGTCGCTGTCCGCGGCGGCCGCGAGCAGAGCCTCGTCCTCCTCGACCAGCAGGCCGTTGAAGTAGTCGTCGACAGCGGTCCAGGTCTGCTGGGACATACTGGGTTCCCTTTCGATACTCGCCAGAGTTCCGAAAGGGAACCTACTATGCCTCTCCGACGGTCTGTCAAAGGTTTTCCCGGGGAGCGGCGATGAGTCCACGGCGCGTGGCCGACGACGCCTGCGGCATCGCGCAGGCCGCCGCCGTGGTGGGTGACTGGTGGAGCCTGCTGGTGCTGCGGGAGATCGCCCGCGGACACGTGCGCTTCGACCGGCTCGCGGACGAACTGGCCGTCTCCCGCAAGGTCCTCGCCGAACGACTGCGCACCCTGACCGAGCACCAGGTGCTGGAGCGCCGCCGCTACCAGGACCGTCCGCCGCGCTACGAGTACGTGCTGACCGAGCGGGGCCGCGGGCTCGTCCCGGTGCTGGTCTCGCTGCAGGACTGGGCCGACCGCTGGCTGCTGGGCGACGGTACGCTCACCGGCCGGGCCCCCGACGAGGGAGCCGAGGCCCGCCGGGTCGCCGCCCTCGTGGGCGAGCCCGTCCCGGCCGGTCTGCGGCTGCCCGGAACCGACGGCGCGGAGCACGACCCCGTGGCCACCGAGGCCCGGGCAACGGTCCTGTTCGCCTACCCCGCAACCGGCATCCCCGGTATCCCCGCCGACCTCTCGCCACCCCAGGTACCCGGCAGCGCGGGCTGCACGCTGGAGAACCGGCAGTTCCGCGCCGCCTGGCCGCTGTTCCGGGCCGCCGGCATCGCCGTCCACGGTGTGAGCACCCAGTCTGCACCGGAGCAGGCCGTCTTCGCGCAGGCCGAGGACCTGCCGTTCCCCCTGCTGTCCGACGACCGGCTCCAGCTCACCGCGGCGCTGCGCCTGCCGACCTTCCGAGCCGGGCAGAACCTGCGCATCAAGCGGCTCATCCTCGTCATCGGAGCGGACCGCGTCGTACGGCACGCACGCTTTCCCATCAGCGACATCCCCACCGCCGTGTCGGACGCCCTCGCCCTCGCCGAGGCGATCGGCTAACCGGCCCGCACCTCGATCTCGTGCACCGAATTACGCGCACCGGGCGGCGGCTGCACTCGGCCCGCCGCGTCCGTCGCACGGCTGCGGATGCGGTGCGGCCCCGTGACGCAAGGCGGCGCGTCGACGAACTGCCGTTCACAGCCGATGCGTTGCTGTGTCACGGCTGCGCCACGGCGGGGTCCTGAAGGGAAGACGGGCGGGGCCTGCGGCTCTCGGTCTCCCTACAGTCGACGCAGAGCGGGAAACCGCTGGTTACCACCCCCCACCCCGGAAGGAACCTCCCGTGATGAACCGCCACCTGCGCAAGGCCGTCGTCGCCGCTGCCGCGATCACCGCCGGACTGCTGATGACGGCGTGCCAGAACGGCAGCGACGACAGCGCGTCCGGCAAGAGCGGAACGGGCGCAGCGGCGGTCGCGGAAAAGGCGTCGGGTTCCAAGAGCTCCAAGGGTGTCAGCGGCTCGTTCAAGAACGGCAAGGTCACCTATCTCGCCCCGGGCAAGTACATCGTGTCCGTGCCGGGCAAGAGCGACCAGCAGTTCCTGGTCGCCGACGACACCGAGGTCTACGGCGTCGGCACGATATGCGGCGAGGCGGGGTCCAAGGTGGACGCGCCGTGCACGCTGGATCAGCTGGAGGCGGCGACCAAGAAGGGCGCCGTGGGCGCCGACGTGGAGATGAAGAACGGGATCGCGACCCTGGTGACCGAGCGGCGTGCCGCTCAGCAGGACGCCGGCTCGGGCTCCGGCTCCGGCTCCGGCTCCGGCTCCGGCTCCGGCGAGTCCGTCGTCGACGGCATCAACAAGGGCAAGGGTGTCGACGGAACCTGGTTCGGCAACATCTCCTACCTGGCGCCGGGCAAGTTCACGGTCTCCGACATGAAGGGCACCGAGCAGCAGTTCCTTGTCGCCGAGGACACCGAGATCTGGGGCTACGACGACATCTGCGGTGACGCGAACACGGGTGAAGGCGGCCAGGGCGGCACCAAGTGCACCGAGGCCGAACTGGAGACGGCCGCCAAGAAGGGCTTCACCGCCGAGGTCGTGATCAAGAACGGCATCGCGGCCACCATCCGCGACGACCACTGAGCCGTAGGCCGGCCGCACCGCACCGCGCTGCTTCGAGGTCGGCTGACCTCTGCCCTGGCGATGGCGGGATGATGGCGGCTATGCGCATCCGCATCGACGCCGTCGACCTGCCCGGCCTCACCTGCCCCGCCCCTGCCGACGGCAGAGTCCCCGCCTACGGCAACATCCACGTCGCCGTGCAACGCCGCGACCGTCCGGCCGAACTCCTGGAGCCACAGCCCGGCGACGCACCGTCCGCGACATGGATCCTGGAGTGCACCACGAGCGCCTCGCCGACCGGCACCGAGATCAAAGGCCCCTACGTGCAGGACCGTCTGGGCCGACGGTTCATCTACCTGTCGTGGGGCACGGTCGACGAGTCGGGCACCTTCACGATGTTCCGCCGCGCCAAGCTCATGCTCGACGTCATCCCCGCCGACGTACTCGCCGCCGCCGCACGCGACGGGCTGCTGGTCGGACGCCTCGGCCTGACCGACGCGCAGGGCGGGCCCCTGTGCGCACGAGTCGAGCCCCCGCACATCACCTGGACAGCCGAACGCCCCGGCTAGGAGAGGTTGCACACCGTCCCTCGCAGGCATCGTTTGCGCACCACGCCCGTGCCGCTCATGGCCCGAGGCTCGGGGCGTGAGTGCTGGTGACGTCAGGGTGCACCGTGAGTTTCGGATGGTCGGTGTCGGGGAGCCAGTCACGCTGTGGTGTGTAGTCCAGCCAGCGCCGGGTACGGCCGGCTTCGGTGAAGCCGCGTAGCAAGGTGTCGAGCAGGGGGTGACGGGAGGACTCGCGCCAGGCCAGCGACCAGGCGTACAGCGGGGTCGGCTCGACGAGTGGGACACAGCGCAGGCCCGAGTGGTCCGGCAGCGGCGCGTCGGCGGGGAAGAGGGTGAAGCCGTCGGGCTCGGTGCGGATGTGCTGCACGAGGTGGTCCAGGCCCAGGTTGGGGCCGTCGTGCCGCCGCGTGATCTGGAATTCGTCGGCGAAGCGGCGCAGGAAGTCCAGGCGGCTCAGCTCAGCCGGGCACCACAGGACGCTGTCGCGCAGATCGGCCGGGCGCAGGGCGTCGGCGCCGGCCAACGGATGGGACGGGCTGACCACCGCGTCGACGGGTTCCAGTCGCACCAGACGCTGGGTGAGTCCTGCATCCCGGCCGTCGGGCAGCGGGTGCACCCGGCCGAATCCCAGGTCCGTGTCGCCGCGAAGCAACGCCTCCGCGACGGACGGCCAGTCACGTCCCGGGCCCGGCTCCCACCGCACCGGCCCGAGCGCCTGTACCGCGTCGGCAACCGTGCGCATCGGTGCGTACAGATGCCCCCAGGTGTCGATCCGTACGACCGGTCCGGCACCCGTCACCGCCGCGACCGCGCGCTCGCCCGCCACAAGCGCCTCGCCCGCGGCCGGCAGGAACCGCTCCCCTGCCTCGCTCAACCGGATACCGCCCTGGCGCTCGAACAGCCGCACAGCCAGCAGCTCCTCCAGCCGCGCGATGCGCTTGGACAGCGCCTGCTGGCTGGTGTTCAGCTCTTCGGCGGCCCGCCCGAAGTGCAGTGTCCGGGCGGTCACGGCAAAAGCGCGGACCAGTGCGAGGTCGAGGTCCATGCCGCTGACCCTATGCGACAACGCCAAGTTGTCGGCCGGTCGGATTCGTTGTTGGCCGAGCCGCCCCTCCACCCCGTCAGATGGTCCCAGAAGACGCCACCGAGGGGATGACCGCAATGAAAGCCTTCGTACCGACCGGAGATCCCGCCGAGCCGGTCGTGCTCGCCGATGTCGCGGAGCCGACACCACGCCCCCATGAGGCACTGGTGAAGGTCGAGGCGTTCTCGGTCAACCGGGGTGAGACGTTCAAGCTGGAGAAGCCCGCTGCCGGCGAGCGTCCGGGCAAGGACATCGCCGGGCTGGTGGTGCAGCCTGCCGCCGACGGCAGCGGACCGTCCGGGATCGCGCGGGTCGTCGGCCACCCCATGGAAGGCGGCTGGGCCGAATACGTGGCGGTGCCGACCGACGCGCTCGCCGAGCTGCCGGACAACGTCTCCGTACTCCAGGGCGCGGCGCTGCCGCTGGCCGGGCTCACCGCGCTGCGGCTGCTGCGCGCTGCCGGACCGGTGCTGGGTCGGCGGATCCTGCTGACCGGTGCCTCCGGAGGCGTGGGCCACTTCGTCACCGAACTCGCGGCCGCTGCCGGGGCCCAGGTCACCGCTGTGACCAGGAACGCCGATCGCGGCGCCCGGCTCGCAGAACTCGGCGCCGCCGAGATCGTCCACGACGTCGCCGACGCCCGGGGCCCTTACGACATCGTGCTGGAGTCGACCGGCGGACAGACCCTCCCCCTCGCGCTCGCGCAGCTCGCCAAGCGCGGCACGCTGATCTGGTTCGGGCAGGCCAGCCGTACACCGGCCACGCTCGACTTCTTCGACTTCTTCACCGGCCCCGAATCGGCTGTCGTCCGCCATTTCCACTACCTCGACGCGGACAGCCGCCTCGACGACGACCTGGCGGCGCTCGTCCGGCTGACCGCCGGCGGCCGCCTGCACCCCGAGATCGGCCACGTCACGGACTGGGCCGACACCGCGACCACCCTCACCGACCTGCGCGACCGCCGCATCCGCGGCAAGGCCGTCCTCACCCTGTCCTGATCCACACCACAACGACCGGACGCAAGAACGACCGCAAGGACAACCGAAGGAGCACGCACATGACCACCAGCGACCCCAGGACCGTCGTCATCCGCTACGTCGAGGCCGTCCGCGACGGCGACGCCGACGTCATCCAGGACAGCTTCACCGAGGACGCGACCTGGCACTATCCGGGCGACCTGCCCGTCTCCAAGGTGTGGCAGGGCCGCGAGGAGATCGTCAACGAGTTCCTCGGCACCATGGGAACGGTCTTCGTGCCCGGCACCGTGGAGATCGAGCTGGTCAGCACGATCGCGGAGGGCGACCGCGTGGTGGCCGAATGGACCTCCAGGGCCACGACCGTGTACGGCGGCACCTACGACAATCGCTGCATCGGTATCTACACGGTCCGCGACGGCAAGATCGCCTCCGTCATCGAATACGCCGACACCAGGCACGTGGCCGAAACCCTGTTCCCGAACGAGAACGCCCACAGTCCCGCCGGCACCGAGTGAGCGGCACGGACGGCATCGGCGACGTTCACGGCGCCCGGCACCTGCTGGCTAATCTTCATGTATGACCACCGAGTTGGCTCTGCTGTCCCGAGTCGCCTATCGAGGGCGGGAGATCACCGCGCCCCGGCTGCGCGGGCTGTTGGCGTTGCTCGCCGGGGATCTGCGGGCCGGCTGCAGTGCCGGTCGGCTGGTGGAGGGGCTGTGGCCGGACGAGCTGCCTGAGCGGCCGGGCAAGGCGGTGCAGGTGCTGGTGTCGCGGCTCAGGGGGCAACTGGGTGCCGAGCTGGTCGTGAGCACGCCGACGGGGTACCGGCTGGCGCTGGAGGAGGCGCAGGTCGACAGTTCCGCGCTGCTGCTGCACGAGGCGGCGGGTGCCGAGCGGGCGCGGGCCGGGGATCACGAAGGTGTCCTGGCGCAGGCCGAGGCGGGCCTGGCGCTGTGGGACGGGAGCGTGGGCGCCGGGGCGGACGAGGACCTGCAGGATCCGGTGGTGGCGCTGCGCGCCGAGCGGGTCCGGGCTCATCGTGCGCTGGCCCGCTCCCGGGCGCTCGCGCTCGCCCGGGTGGGGCGGCGCGAGGAGGCGGCGGGCCCGCTGGCGGGGCTGGCCCGGGAGCTGCCGCGGGACGAGGAGGTGCTGGCCGAGCTGCTGCGGTGTGAGGCCGCGACCGCCGGGCGGGCTGCGGCGCTGACCCGGTACGAGGCCTATCGCCGCCGGCTGCGGGACGAGCTGGGGACCGACCCGGGGCCCGGACTCAGGTCCGTGTACCAGGAGTTGGTGCGGGCGGACGTGCCACGCGTCCGGCACGGTGTGCCGCACGATCCGAACCCGCTGCTGGGGCGGGACGCCGACGTTGCTGCCGTGGGCGGGTTGCTCCGCGAGGTGCGCGTGGTCACGGTCGTCGGTCCCGGCGGGCTGGGCAAGACCCGTCTCTCCCACGCGGTGAGCCGCGCGGCCGAGCAGCCCGTGGTGCATTTCGTCACCCTGGCCGGTGTCCTCGCCGACGACGACGTGGCCGGTGAGGTGGCCTCGGCCGTCGGCGCCGGGGAGGGCGGGCGGTTCGCCGGGGGCGGGGATGTGGTGAGCGGCATTGTCGCCGCGCTGGGCGCCGGGCCCGCGCTGCTGGTGCTGGACAACTGCGAGCAGGTGATCCCCGGCGCGGCGGATCTCGTACAGGCACTGGTGTCGCGGTCGAAGGAGCTGCGGGTCCTGGCCACCAGCCGGGCTCCGCTGGGGCTGACCTCGGAGTCGGTGTACGCCCTGCCGGAGCTGTCGCTGGCGACGTCGGTCGAGCTGTTCGCGCAGCGGGCGCGGGCCGCCAGGCCCGGAGTGGAACTGCCTGCCGACAAGGTCGCCGAGATCTGCCGCCACCTGGACGGGCTGCCACTGGCCGTCGAACTCGCCGCGGCCCGGGTCCGGGTGCTCTCCGTGGCCGACATCTCGCGCCGGCTCCGGGACCGCTTCGCGCTGCTGCGCGGCGGCGCCCGTGACGCGCCCGAGCGGCATCGCACGCTGCAGGCCGTGGTCGAGTGGAGCTGGAATCTGCTGGAGCCCGACGGGCGGGCGGCGCTGCGCGCGCTGTCGGTGTTCCCCGGGGGGTTCACCGAGGACGCGGCTCAGTGTGTGCTCGGCGAGAGCGGGGACGCGCTGACGCAGCTGGAGCAGCTGGCAGGTCAGTCCCTGGTCAAGGTGGGCGACAGTCCTACCGGGGTGCGCTTCCACATGCTGGAGACGCTGCGGGAGTTCAGTGCCGCCCGGCGCGCCGAGGCCGGTGAGGAGGAGGCGGTGACCGGCCGGTTCCTCCTCTGGGCCCGGGACTTCGGGCGTGCCTACCATGACATGCTGTTCGGCGGCGACCCGCTGCGCCCGTGGACCCGCGTCCTGGCCGAGCAGGACAACCTCGTCCTGGCCCTGCGGTATGCGCTGGTCCGCGGCGACGGGCCCACCATCGCGGCTCTCACCGCCGCGCTGGGCTCGTTGTGGGCCACCGGCTCCAACTACGCCCGGCTCGCCGCCCTCGCCGACGAGACCGGTGGGCCGCTGTCCCATTTCCGGCCCGGTCCCGAGAACCCCGAGTACGCCGAGGACATCGACACGGCCCGCAGTGCGGCGACGGTGTGCACGGCCAGCCTTTTCATGGGCCGTGGCCCGCACGCCGTACGCCATCTCGTCACGCTGCGCCGGCTGCCGCCCGCCCCGCCGGACACGCTGGCGCGGGCGCTGGCCATCGTGCTGTGCGCCGTCCCGGAGATGCACCCGCCGCAGTACACGGGGCTGCAGGAACTCTGCGACGCCGACGCGCCCCTGCTCGCGGGCATGGCGGCGGGCGTCGCCAGTTACGTGTGGGAAGCCGAGCACGAGACGGAGCGCGCGCTGGCGTGCGCCCGCCGGATGCTCGACGCGCTGGGGCCGCTCGGAAATCCGGCCATGCGGCTGCTCAGTCATGGGCGGGTCAGCGAGTTGTGCCTGAAGTCCGAGCAGGGCGCGGAGGCGTACGACCATCTGCGGGCCGCACTGAGCGCGCTCGACGAGGCCGGCGACTGGTCGGACTCGATCGGCGTCCGCTGGGGCCTGGTGCTCGCCTGTCTGCAGCGCGGGGAGGTCGAAGAGGCGGAGTACTGGCTGAGGCTCGCGGCCCTGGACCAGCAGCCGGAGTCCCCGCGGATCTACAGTCCCGATCTGGCGGCCCGGGCGGAGATCGCACTGGCCCGGGGGCTGACCGAGGTCGGACTCGGGCTGTGGCGTCGGGCCGTCGAGCGGATACGGGAGGACAGCGCGCTGCTCGCGGGCGATCCGTTCGTGGATCCGTGGGCACTGGAGGTGCAGTCGGCCGCGCTGGCGGCGCATGCGCAGCACGGCCGGCTCGAACCGGTGGCCTCGCTGGCCGGACAGTTGCGGGAGCGACTGCTCGGGATGCTGTCCGGCTCGTCCGACGCGTCGGGGGACGGTTCTTCGGGGGACGGCTCTCCGCCGGAACTCCCGGTGTACGGCACGGTGTTGACGGCGCTCGGCTTCGTCGGGCTGGCCGGGGGCGACCCGGCGGCCGTACGGCTGGTGGCGCTGGCGGAGCGGATGCCGGCGGTACGGGAGTTCCCCACCTTGTCCTCGGCCCGGTCCCGGGAGGCTGCCGAGAACGCCGACAGGGCGGCCTACGCCGACGCGAGGTCGTCGTACGCCGCCCTGAAACGGGACGAGCTGCGGGCCGCCGCACTGCGCGAACTCAGCGCCGCGGCTCGCGGTTGAACTTCGCCTTGGACCACAGGTAGCCCAGCAGCGTCAGACCCAGGCCCCAGGCGACGGCCAGCACCGCGTTCTTGGTGCCGATCTCGCTGCCCAGCAGCAACCCGCGCAGGGTCTCGATGGCGGGCGAGAAGGGCTGGTACTCGGCGAACCAGCGGAACCAGCCCGGCATGGCGTCCACCGGCACGAACGCACTGGACAGGAACGGCAGCATCACCAGCGGCGTCCCGATGTTGCTGGCCCCCTCGGCGTTGGGGCTGATCAGACCGATGCCGACCGCGAGCCAGGTCAGCGCGAGGCTGACCAGAGCCATCAGGCCGGCCGCCGCGATCCACTCCACCGGCGACGCGTCGGGCCGGAAGCCGATGGCCAGTCCGATGCCCAGAACCAGCACCAGAGCCATCATCGTCTGGATCACGCTGCCGATCACGTGGCCGATCAGCACGGAGGCGCGGGAGATCGCCATGGTGCGGAACCGGGCCATGATGCCCTCGGTCATGTCGGTGGCCACGGACACCGCGGTGCCGAGCGAGGTCATGGCCACGGTCAGGAACAGGATGCCGGGGACGAGGTAGGCGACGTAGTCGGCGCGGTCCGCGTGGCCGCCGGTGATGCCGGCGCTCATCACGTTGCCGAAGACGTAGACGAACAACAGCAGCAGGATGACCGGGGTGAGCAGGAGGTTCAGGGTGAGGGAGGGGTAGCGGCGCGCGTGCAGGAGGTTGCGCCGGAGCATGGTGAGGTTGTCGCGGAACGCGTGCGAGGCGGTGCTCATCGGACGGTCTCCTTGGCGGTGTCGGTGGCGGTCTGGTCGTCGGCGGAGGCGGGGCTGCCGGTCAGGGCGAAGAACACGTCGTCCAGGTCCGGGGTGTGCACGGACAGCTCGTCGGCCTCGATGCCGGCGGCGTCCAGCCAGTCGAGGATGGCGCGCAGCTCGCGCTGGCTTCCGTCGCTGGGGATCTGCAGGGTGAGCGCCTCGTCGTCGCGGGTCGTCTCGCGCAGTGCGGTCGCCGCCTGTGCGTGCGCCGCGGGGTCGGAGAAGCGCAGCCGTACGTGGCCGCCGGGGACGAGCCGCTTGAGCTCCTCGGCGCTGCCCTCGGCGACGAGCCTGCCGCCGTTGAGCACTGCGATGCGGTCGGCGAGCTGGTCGGCCTCCTCCAGGTACTGGGTGGTCAGGAAGACGGTCGTACCGCCGGAGACCAACTCGCGGATGATCTGCCACATGGTGTGGCGGGAGCGCGGGTCGAGGCCGGTGGTCGGCTCGTCGAGGAAGATGATCCGCGGGCTGCCGACCAGGGTCATGGCGATGTCGAGGCGGCGCTTCATGCCGCCGGAGTAGGTGGAGACGGCCTTCTTGGCGGCTTCGACCAGGTCGAAGCGCTCCAGCAGGTCGGCGGTGACCTGCCGTCCCTCGCGCTTGGACAGGTGGTGCAGGTCGGCCATCAGGAGCATGTTCTCCTCGCCGGTGATCAGGCCGTCCACGGCGGAGAACTGACCGGTGACACCGATGGCGGCCCGAACGGCCTGGGCCTCGGCGGTGAGGTCGTGTCCGGCGATCCGCGCCTGTCCGCCGTCGGCGGAGGTCAGCGTCGACAGGATGTTGACCACCGTGGTCTTTCCCGCGCCGTTCGGCCCGAGGAGGGAGAAGATCGTGCCGGCGGGCACCTGGATGTCTATTCCGTCGAGGACGGTCTTGTCCCCGTAGGACTTCCGCAGCCCGGTGGCCGCGATCGCGGGTTCGTGGTTCGTCGAGTTCATGCGGAGGAGCTTGCGGGCGCGGCGGTTCAGAACGGTTTCAACGCGATTTCAGCCCTCCGGAGAGAGCCTCAGAGCGTTGAAACCCGCAGGTCACCTGCGCGCAAAGGCCCCGGACCAGGCACGGTCCGGGGCCTTTGACATCCACCTCTGACATGAACACAAGCGGCCACTGATGGCCGGTCAGGCGCCGGGCGTCATGGCCCGGCCGTTGAATCCCCGTGCGGGGAACTCGGCGACACCGCTACCAACCGCCGTGATCGCAGCCCATTTCGGAACCGACATGGGTGAACTGCGCGCCTGGGTTGCCCTCGCCGTTGAGCAGATTGCCGGCGACGCCACCGAGGACGTTCACCTCACCGAGAAGGTCGAGGTCCAGGTCGTGGGACTTGCACCCGCCGCCCTTCATACTCACTGCGCTGTGGGCGGTGGCGGTAGCGGTGCCGGTGCCTATGGAGCCGACGCTGGCGATGATCGCGGCCGCGACAGCGGCCTTGTGAAGCTTCCGCATTTCTCCTCCTTGAGTCGAGAAGAGCGCACCATCAAAAGATCCACTCAGCGCTCATCTCGGAGGCTAATCCGACATATCCCTACAGCGCTCATCGAGGGCGCCATCCGGTGGACCATGAGGCGCCATTGGGGTGGGCGGAGCGCGGATCGCTCAACTCCCTTAATTCTCATGCGTTGACCTGCGACACCCCCATACGATCCCCTCGCCGCCCGTACACCAGTGCGCATCAGAGCGCCGTATGCGGGCATCCAACGGGAGGGACCACTTGACCATGTCCTTCGGTGCGCGCTCGCGCACCGTCCTCGCTTCTCTGGGAACCCTCGGCCTGGCACTGGCCGCCGCGGCCTCGCCCGCAAGCGCGGCCGGCGGGACGCCCACCACGCCCACACAGCTGTTCAACGGCTACCGGAACTGCTCGACCGACGCCGACCGTCCCACGTACCTCTGGGCCGGCACCGGCCTCGTGGTCGAGGGCATCCCCGGGACCACCGACGCAACCGACAACTCCCCGGTCACCGTGGAGTATCAGGTCTGGCCGGTCGCCGACCCGGCACAGACCACGACGGTCACCCGCGAACACGCCGCCCCCGGGTTCGAGTCGCCCGGCACCCTGCCCGCCGACGCGCTCGCCGACGGGCAGACCTACGCGTGGCGGGCACAGACGGTGGCCGGGGGCGCGGCCTCGGACTGGTCGGCCCCCTGTTACGTCACGATCGACAACACGCGTCCGGCGAACGCGCCCACCCTCTCCTCGCCGAACTACCCGCCGGACGAGTGGAACAAGGGCGGCGAGCCGGTCGAGTTCGCGCTGGGCGCGGGCGGCGTCGCCGATGTCACCGGGTACGAGTTCTCCTGGCAGCAGGACCTTCCGGTCATCGGCACCAGCATCGGCGACCACGGCATCCCGCAGCCCGTCGACCCGTACGCGGACACGAGATACTTCAAGCGCGCCGACGCCCCCGACGGTTCGGCGACGCTCCGCCTGATCCCGCCGAACGGCGCCGGTCCGATGACCCTCTGGGTGCGAAGCCTGGACCGGGCCTACAACGGGTCGGCCGTCACCCGCTACACCTTCCGCGTCAGCTCCACGGCACCCACCGTCACCCCGGCCGTCCCGTCGCCCGAGTTCGGCAGGCCGACCACGTTCACGCTCCGGCCCAACACCGCGCTCCAGTCGACGAGTCCGGTCGTCAGCTACTCCGTGCGGACCATCGGCGGTCAGAGCGACAAGACCGTCGACGTCGCGGCGGCGGCGGACGGCACGGCGGAGGCGAAGCTCGCGCTGGACGGTCTCTACGGCGAGTCCCTCCAGGTGACCAGCAAGAGCGCGAACGGCTGGGTCAGCGACGCGGCATCGTGGAGCATCAGCTACGACACCACTCCGACCGTCGCCTCGGACGTCTACCCCGAGAACGGTTCGGGCGGCGGCGCGGGCGTCCCGGGCACCTTCACGTTCACGCCGAAGGTGAAGGGCGTCGTGAGCTACACGTACTCCTTCAACGGGGACCCGGAGGTCACGGTCGCCGCGGGCGCCCACCACACCGCGAGCATCGACTGGACCCCGGCCTCGGACGGCTTCTACGACCTCACGGTCCACGCGACGACCCGCTCCGGCGTCCAACTGGCGCCCTACGACTACTTCTTCACCGTGAACTGAACCGCGCGTCGCGTCCACCGATCGGTGGACGCGAAGTTCAACCGGGTACCTCTGTCCGCCAACCGCCCTGACCGACAAGGCTTTTGGGCATGACTTCCTTCACTGTGCGGACGGCGCGCTGGAGCGCCCGGCACCCCTGGCGGGCCATCGTCGGCTGGCTGGTGTTCGTGGTGCTGTGTCTGGGGATCGGCAGTGCCGTCGGCACCCACAGCGCGATGACGGCCGACTACCGGGTCGGCGAGGCCGGCCGAGCGGAGGCGATGGCCGCCGAGGGGCACCTGGAACGCAGGTCCGCCGAGCAGGTGCTGATCTCCTCCCGGTCGGGCTCCCTCGACCGGAGCGCGGCGCAGGCCGCCGCGCAGGATCTGACCGCCCGGACGGAGCGGCTGCCCGAGGTCGCGGACGTGGCCCGACCGCTGCTGTCCGAGGACCACCGGATCCTCAGGGTCGAGGTGGCCCTGAAGGGCGAGGAACGGGACGCGAAGGACAAGGTCGACGCACTGCTCGAACAGACCGAGGCCGTGGGAAAGGCGTATCCGCGGCTGCTGCTGGAGGAGACCGGGAGCCCCTCCATCAGCAAGGGAGTCGACCAGCAGCGCAGCCACGACCTGGCACTCTCCGAGAGGATCACCCTCCCCGTCACCCTGGTCACCCTGTTCGTCGTCTTCGGGTCCGTGACCATGGCGGGGGTGCCGCTGCTGCTCGCGCTGTCGTCGATCGCAGCGGCCGTAGGGCTGTCGATGGTGGCCTCACACCTTTCCCCCGACGCCGGGGTCGGCACGAACGTCATCCTGATGATCGGCCTCGCGGTCGGCGTCGACTACACGCTCTTCTACCTCAAACGGGAGCGTGAGGAGCGCACCCGATCGGCCGGCCGGCTGAGCCCCGAGGCGCTGGTGGAGCTGGCCGCGGCCACCTCGGGCCGGGCGGTCGTGATCTCCGGACTCGCGGTCGTGGCCTCCACCGCGACGCTGTACCTCGCCTCCGACGTCATCTTCTCCTCGCTGGCCACCGGCACGATCGTGGTCGTCCTGGTCGCGGTGGCCAGCTCCCTGACGGCACTGCCGGCGCTGCTGGTCAAGCTCGGACACCGGGCCGAGCGCAAGGCGCGGCGTCGTGCCGAGCGCGGGAAGCCGCCGCGCCGGACGCGTGACGACAGCGGCGGCCGCGTGTGGACCGCCCTGCTGCGGCCGGCGAGCAGGCACCCCCTGGCCACCCTGTGCGTCTCTGTTCTCGCCCTGCTCGCGCTCGTCACCCCGCTCACCGGGCTGAAGATCACGGAGATGAGCCGGGACACGCACTCCCGCGACATCCCCGCCATGCGGGTCTACGACCGGCTCAACCGGGCGTTCCCGGACCAGCGGGTCACGCACCAGGTCGTCGTACGTGCCGACGCCGCGCGCTCCGGCGAGGTCGTCGGGGCGCTGCGCGAGCTGGCCCGACGCGCCGACGCCGACCCGCTGTTCGCCGGCGCCTCGCCCGTCCGGACGTCCGCCGACCACCGGATCAGCGTGCTCGAACTGAAGGTGCCGTACCTGGGCAACTCCGACCAGGCGTACGACTCCCTCGACCACCTGCGGAAGGACTACCTGCCCGCGACCGTCGGCCGGATCGGCGGGGCGGAGTTCGGAGTGAGCGGTGACGTCGCCCGGTACACCGACTATCCCGCTCATCAGAACGGCAAACTCCCCCTGGTCCTCGGGGCGTTGCTGCTCGTCACCTTCGCGATGACCGCGTACGCGTTCCGCTCCGTGGTGCTGGCTCTGATCGGTGTCGTACTGAACCTGCTGTCCGCGGCGGCCGCGCTCGGGCTGCTCGTCCTGGTGTTCCAGGGAACCTGGGCCGAGGGGCTGTTGGACTTCCACTCCACCGGCTCGATCGGGTCGCGCGTACCGCTGTTCCTCTTCGTGATCCTCTTCGGGCTCTCGATGGACTACCAGGTGTTCGTGGTCAGCCGGATCAGGGAGGCCGTGCTCGCGGGCGAGTCCACGAGGCAGGCCGTGCTCGGGGGAATCCGCAGGTCGGCGAGTGTCGTGACCAGCGCGGCGGTGGTGATGACGACCGTCTTCGCGAGTTTCGTCTTCCTGCACATCATCGAGATGAAGCAGATCGGCTTCGTCCTCGCGGTGGCCGTGCTGCTCGACGCCTTCATCGTCCGGATCCTGGTCCTGCCCTCGGCGATGCTGCTGCTCGGTGAGACGAGCTGGTGGCCCTCGCGGGCGGCGGGGCGGGCGGCGGACGTCCCGGCTCAAGTGGCCGACGGGCGAACGGTGGCCGACGTACGTTGATCGGTATGACCGCTCTCGCCGACCCCTTGTCCGACGCCTTCTGGGCCACGTCGCTGCGCCGGTGGAACACGGTGTGCTGGGCGCTGTTCGGTGCGATGGCCGTCGGGCTGGTGACGGCGGCTCCGCCCGGCGGGAGCAAGTACCGGGCGCTCGTGCTGCTCAGCTGCGTGGTGCTGTGCTACGCGGTTCTCGACCGCTTCCCGGGCAATCCCGTCGTACGCCCGCACGTCTACCTCTCGGTGCTCGTGCTCGGACTCGGCGGGCTGGCGTATCTGGGCAGCAGTTATGCGGCGCTGTTCATGGTGACGCTGCCGCACTACTGGATGTTCGGGCGCACGCCGAAGGCCTCGATGGGGTTCCTCGGACTGGCCACCGGTGCCACGCTGACCGGCAGCCTGGTCCGGCAGGGCTGGTCGGCGGAGTTCTTCGGCGAGACGCTGGTGTCCACCCTGATCGTGGTCGCGGTGGGCGTACTGATCGGCCTGTGGGCGCACTCGGTCGTCGCGCAGAGCAGCGAGCGGGCACGGCTGATCGAGGAACTGGAGCGGACGCAGGCGCAGTTGTCCGAGGCTCACCAGCGGCAGGGCGCGGCGGACGAACGCGAACGCATCGCACGGGACATCCACGACACGCTCGCGCAGGGCTTCGCGTCGATCATCGTGCTCGCGGAGGCGGCACGGGAGGGGATGTCCGACGATCCGGCGCGCAGTGCCCAGCAGCTGCGGTCGATCGAGTCCACTGCTCGGGAGAACCTCGCCGAGGCCCGGGAGCTGGTCGGCTCGGCGAGCCGGCCGGGCCCGGGCCGGGTGGCGTCCGGCTCGGTGTCGCAGACGCTGCGCCGTACGCTGCGCCGCTTCGCGGAGGACACCGGGCTCGCCGTGCAGGCCGACCTGGCAGACCTCGAGTGCGACCAGCAGACCCGGATCGCGCTGCTGCGCTGCACCCAGGAGTCCCTGGCCAACGTGCGCAAACACGCGCGCGCGTCCACGGTCGGCGTGGTGCTGGTCCGGCGTCCGTACGGGGTGGAGCTGGAGATCACCGACGACGGAACCGGGTTCGTGGTCGGGGAGTCGACGGGCTTCGGGCTCGACGGCATGCGCAAGCGACTGGCGGAGCTGGGCGGGAGGCTCACGGTGACGAGTTCGGTGGGCGACGGGACGCGGATCCTGGCGATGATCCCCATGGCGAGCGAGGTGGAGGCATGAGCGAGGGAGGGCTGCGCATCGTCGTGGTGGACGATCACACCGTGATGCGAGCGGGAGTGCTCGCCCTGCTCGCCGGCGAGGACACCATCGAGATCGTCGGCGAGGCGGGCGACGGGCGCTCGGCGCTCGAACTCGTCGAGCGGTACGACCCCGACGTGGCCCTGGTCGATCTGCGGATGCCCGTGCTCGACGGGGTGGCGACGACGACGGAGATCGTCGCCCGGTATCCGCGTACCCGGGTGCTGATCCTGACGACGTACGACACCGACTCGGACATCGAGCGCGGGGTGGAGGCCGGCGCCATCGGCTATCTGCTCAAGGACACCACCCGCGAGCAGCTCGTCGACGCCGTCCATGCGGCGGCACGCGGCGAGACGGTCCTGGCTCCCCGGGTCGCCGAGAAGCTGGTCGCGCGGATGCGGCGCCCCGTCCAGGACCCGCTGACCGACCGCGAGACCGACGTCCTGAGCGCTGTGGCGGACGGCCTCACCAACGCCGAGATCGGCAGACGCCTCCTGATCGCCGAGGCCACGGTGAAGACGCATCTGCTGCGCCTGTTCGCCAAGCTCGACGTGAACGACCGGACGAGGGCGGTGGTGGTGGCCATGGAGAGGGGACTCCTGCGGCGGCCCTAGCCATGTCCTGGCCGTGCCCTGGCCGTCGGATATCTACCACAGCGGACACAGAAATGTGTGCGCGGTGACTGAAGGTTTACTGCTCGCGCGGCCTGGAATTCAGGGAAACGCGGGGCAGTCCACCTGGCCTTGTGCTACCTTGATAAGAGTTGCAGTTTTGGTCAACCAGAGACTTCGCGAATTCGTTCGGGCATCTCCGGAGGGATGATCATCGCGGCGACTCCGGGCCCACAAGGTGTGAAGCCCGGGCACTGCCCCGAAGGAGATTCAATATGGCATCTGGCACCGTGAAGTGGTTCAACGCGGAAAAGGGTTTCGGCTTCATCGAGCAGGACGGTGGCGGCGCTGACGTGTTCGCCCACTACTCGAACATCGCCACGACCGGCTTCCGTGAGCTTCAGGAAGGCCAGAAGGTCACCTTCGACGTCACCCAGGGCCAGAAGGGCCCGCAGGCCGAGAACATCGTTCCCGCCTGACGTCGACGCGTCGCACCCGGCCGGGGCCCGCACTCCTGGGGTGCGGGCCCCGGCCCATGCGTTTCTCCGCGAACTGCCGACTTTCGCTTCGCTTTTTTTCTTCGGCCCATTCTTGCGAATCCCGGTATAGCTTTTTCACCGCCTATGGGAATTCCTCGATACGTGCCGCATCGAGGAAGGTTCCACTTGGACCGCACTTCTCGCACGACCGACGGCACGTCCCGGTCCCGGACGGGCGGACGCTCCGCCGGGTCCGGCGGGCGCTCCCGGTTCCGGTCGCCCGAGACGGGGCGCCGCAGCGCTCCCAGCCGCTCGGCCACGGGCGGGCGACGAGGGCCCAAGGGCCGCACCGCGCTCCGTGAGGAGTTCGCGCTGCCTGCCACCGTCTCCCCGGCGCTGCCGGCCGTCGAGGCGTTCGACGAGCTGGACCTGCCCGAGCGTCTGCTGACCGCGCTGCGCGCCGAGGGTGTGACCGTGCCGTTCCCCATCCAGGGAGCGACGCTGCCGAACTCGCTGGCCGGACGTGACGTTCTGGGCCGCGGCCGCACGGGCTCGGGCAAGACCCTCGCCTTCGGCCTCGCCCTGCTGGCCCGCACGGCAGGACAGCGGGCCGAGCCCCGGCAGCCGCTGGCGCTCGTCCTCGTACCCACCCGGGAACTGGCCCAGCAGGTCACCGATGCGCTCACCCCCTACGCCCGTGCGCTGCGCCTGCGCCTCGCCACGGTGGTGGGCGGCCTGTCGATCGGCCGCCAGGCCAGCGCGTTGCGCGGCGGGGCCGAGGTCGTCGTCGCGACACCCGGCCGGCTCCGGGACCTCGTCGACCGCGGCGACTGCGACCTGAGCCGGGTCGCCGTCACCGTGCTGGACGAGGCCGACCAGATGGCCGACATGGGCTTCATGCCGCAGGTGACCGTCCTGCTCGACCAAGTGCGTCCGGACGGCCAGCGCATGCTGTTCTCGGCCACCCTGGACCGCAACATCGACCTCCTGGTCCGCCGCTATCTGCACGACCCGGTCGTCCACTCGGTCGACCCGACCGCGGGTTCCGTCACCACGATGGAACATCACCTGCTGCACGTGAGCGACGACGACAAGCACGCCACCACGACGGAGATCGCCGCCCGCGACGGACGCGTGATCATGTTCCTGGACACCAAGCACGCGGTGGACAAGCTGGTCAAGAAGCTCCTGGCCGTCGGGGTGCGCGCCTCGGGTCTGCACGGCGGCAGGTCCCAGTCCCAGCGGAACCGGACCCTCGCCCAGTTCAAGGACGGCCAGGTCACGGTCCTGGTCGCCACCAACGTCGCCGCCCGCGGCATCCACGTCGACGCCCTCGACCTCGTCGTCAACGTCGATCCGCCCGGCGACCACAAGGACTACCTGCACCGCGGCGGCCGTACCGCGCGGGCCGGCGAGTCCGGCACCGTCGTCACCCTGGTCCTGCCCCACCAACGTGGCGCCATGACCCGCCTGATGAGCGACGCCGGGATCACCCCGCAGACCACCCGGGTCAAGCCGGGCGAGGCGGAACTGAACCGCATCACCGGCGCCCAGGCTCCCTCCGGGGTGCCTGTCACCCTGACCGTCCCGGTCACCGAACGCCCCGAGCGCAGCGGATCCTCCGCCGGCGGTCGCGGGCGCCGGCCCGGCCGGGGCCGCCGCTCCTCCGCCGGTTCCAGGACGAACGCCGCCGGCTCGAAGACGAACGCCTCCAACGCGAAGACGAACGCCGCGAACCCGAAGACGAACGCGAGAAAGAAGCCGAATCCGAACCCGTAGCCCCGGCTCGGGTTTCGAGAACGGCCTCCTGCGGGCCGTTCTCGCCCTCACTCCCCGACCGCCCCGCTGGGGCCGACCCCGTCAGGCGCTCCCTTCACCACACTGCGAGGCATCATGCGCTGCGTCATCGCCCGATTCCCCTTCGACCTGACCAAGAGCGAGGTGGAGCAGTCGATGGAGGGCGTCAAGCCCGAACCCGTCACCGGGGTGTCCGTGACCATCGGCCGCCGCACCTTCCCCGTCATGCAGGTCGGGGAAGTGATCACCAAGCAGGACCGCCGCGACTTCACCTCCGGCGAGGTGCGCAGAGCGCTCACCCGGCTCGGCTTCGTCTGCCACGACGCCCCCGCCGCCGTACAAGCGGAAGCGCGCCCGATGTGGGAGTGAGGCCCGGAGGCAGCGCCTCGCCGTGCCGCACGGCCCGCAGTACGCTGGCCGTACCGAGAGCATCCCGCGCAGCGCGACCGGGCGGTGCCGTTCCCGGCGAGTGACGAGACGGGCAGCCGGAACAGCCGCCCGGAACGGAATCGCACGATGGACGTCAGGGGCACAGCGGGCGACGACACCTCACCGGACGCGGCACACACCTACCGGATGCCTCTGCCCCGGCTGTCCCTCACCGCGGACGTCAGTCACGGTCCGCTGGACGGTGCCTGGTGGCCCCGCTGCGGCGCCCTGGAACTGGAGCTGCCAGCCCTGGTCGGTTCGCTCGATCCGGGCTCCGGCACCGTCACCCGCGTCACCGTGGACGCCGCCGACTGGCCCGACGCCCCGCTCACCGTCATGGCTCCCGGCCATGTCATCGAAGTGGCGCCGACGGCCCCCGATGCCCACACGCACGTGATCACGCTGGACTGCGGCACCGTGGGGCGCTGGGACCTGCTGGTCATCCCGCCCGACGAGCCCGCCGGAGCAGCCGGACAGCTCCTGATCGCCGCCGCCGACCCCCACAATCCGCTGTCCGCCGCGCACATGCTGGCGCTCGCGGAGAACGACCTTGCCGAGGAAGCGGTCTGGGAGTCGGAAGGAGGGCCCACCGCCCGCTGAGCGCACGAGGCCCGTTTCACCGGTATCGGATGCTCACTCCGCGCCGGCGCCCGGCCCCTCGGCCGCGCGGCGCAGTACCTCGTTGGCTCGCAGGGCGTCCTGCAGCCGGTCCTCGAGGCTGATGATGCGGCAGGCCGCATCGACCGGCGTCCCCTGGTCGACCAGCTCACGGGCCCGTGCCGCGAGCCGCAGCTGATGACGCGAGTAACGGCGGTGACCGCCCTCCGACCGCTTCGGGGTGATGAGCCGTGCCTCACCGAGCGCCCGGAGGAAACCGGGCGTCGCGCCGATCAGCTCGGCGGCGCGGCCCATGGTGTACGCCGGGAAGTGGTCGTCGTCGAGCCGGTCGGCCGCTTCCGGCCGGTCTTCCTCGGGCATGTGCTCCTTCCCGCGGACCGCCCAGGAGACGGCTCGCCACAGGGAGGTCTTCCCTTGGCGAAAACTCTAGTCGGCCCGCGCGGGAACTCTGCCGCGGCGCTGGGAGATGTCCGACCGGGGGCGCTGGGGACCTGACTCCCGTGACTCAACTCGGGTGAAACATCCGGGGCATCCGGGCCGCCGCGCCGAGGGCCTTCCGCGGGGGCGGCATAGTGACGGGGTCTTCGTACCGGACGCCCCAGGAGGAACCGCATGCTCGGCACCGACTTCCGCGCGGGGTCGCCCGTCTGGATCGACCTCGGCAGCCCCGACACGGACGCGGCCGCCGCCTTCTACGGCGCCGTCTTCGGCTGGCAGCACCTGTCGCTCGGGCCCGAAGCGGGCGGGTACGGGCTCTTCCAGAAGGACGGCAGGACCGTCGCCGCCCTCGGACGGCTGACCGAGGAGGGGGCCGTACCGGCCTGGACGACGTACTTCCGCAGCGACGACATCCTGGCCACCGCGCGGGACGTCGTCGCCGGCGGCGGCCGGGTGCGCGTCGAGCCGATGAGCGTGGGCGAGGGCGAGGGGCGACTGGCCCAGTTCACGGACGCACAGGGCGCGGAGTTCGCCGTCCTGGAGTCCGGGGCGGGCCTGGAGAAGGCGTCCGAGGACGACACGCTGGTGTGGGTGGAACTGCACACCGCCGACCCGGAGGCCGCGATCCGCTTCTACCAGAGGCTGTTCGGCTGGCGCTCCCAGGACATGCAGGCACCCGGCATGACGTACCGGGTCCTCAGCATCGGGGCGGGCGACCAGGAGGAGGGCTCCTTCGGCGGCGTGGCGCCGCTCCAGTCGGACCAGGAGACGGCGCGCTGGGTCCCGTACTTCGCCGTGGCCGACGCGGATGCCGTCGTCACGTCCGTGCGGGACAACGGCGGCACGGTCCTCATGCCGGCCGCGGACGTCCCGGACGTCGGCCGCATCGCCTGGCTGACGGACCCCGGCCAGGCGGTGTTCGCGATCCTCAGGCCGAACCCCCGCCAGGGCTGAGCACGGCGTCCGCGCTCTCGCACGGTCTCCAGTCCCGGTAGGGATGCCCCAGCCGCCGGTCGCGGCGGATCAGGGCGTACGTGCTCGACGCGACGAGCGCGAAGGCGGTCGCCAAGGGGGCGAGGAAGTACAGCATCAGTGGCCGCCCAGGGCTTCCATGGCATACGTCCTTGTGCGTCAGACGACGAAGACGGAAGCGCCCTCCGGTTCCGGTGCCGGACACCTGCCGGTGTCCGGCACCGGAACCATCCGTAGTGCTCCCCGTCGCTGATGGTGCACGAGAGGCGCACGCCCGCGCATTGCCGGTCTCCGGCAACGTTCATTAAGGTCTCGATGCCGGAGACGCGCCAAGGAAGCGTCACCGGCGCGTCAAGATCACGGGGGAACGGGGACGACGTGCCGGAGCAGGCGATACCCGAGCACTATCTGGACGGCTATGCCGACGCTTTGGCCGAGGTCGCGGCCACCGGCCGCCGGCTGACCCGGGAGGAGCTGGCCGTCCGCCGCTCCCTGGGCGAGCAGGCAGCCGACGCCGGGCACGGGCTGCGGGCCCTGGTCGCCGCCCACCTGGCCGCCGCCCGCGCCGCCTGGCCCGGCACGCCCGGTTCCGCCGACAGCACACTGGCCGCCGTACAGCAGGCGGTCGACGCCTTCGCCGAGGGCTACGAGCGCGCCCAGCGGCTCGCGGTGCGCCGGGAGGAGGCCGCGCGCCGGGAGTTCATCGACGACCTGCTCTACGGCCGCAGCGACCTGGGCCGGCTCGCCCAGCGCGCCGAACGCTTCGGCCTCAGACTCTCCCGGGCGCACGCGGTCGCCGTCGCCGAGGGCCCGGCCGCCTTCGCCGAGGGCGACCCGGTGACCCGGCAGGTGGAACGGGCGGTCCTCGCCCGCTTCGACACCCGCAGCATCCTGCTCACCACCAAGAACGGCCGGCTGCTGTGCATCGCGCCCGGCGACGAGGACGAGATCCTCACCCACTTCGCCCAGCAGGCGTCCGCGGCGTCCGACGGCTGCCGGGTCGCGGTCGGCCGCCCGCAGCACGGCCCCGGCGGGGTCGTGCAGTCGTACGAAGAGGCCCTGGCCACGCTGGAGATGGCCGCGCGGCTCGACCTGGACGGACCGCTGCTGCGCGCCGCCGACCTGCTCGTGTACCCGGTGCTGGCCCGGGACCGGCAGGCGATGGCCGACCTGGTCTCCCACACCCTCGGCCCGCTCACCGCGGCCCGGGGCGGGCCGCAGCCCCTGCTGGACACGCTCACCGCGTACTTCGACTCGGGGTGCGTGGCCGCCGAGGCCGCCCGCCGGCTCGCGCTCAGCGTGCGCGCCCTGACCTACCGTCTGGAGCGCATCCACAAACTCACCGGCGCCGACCCGTCCGACCCGGCGCACCGCTACCCCCTCCAGACGGCGGTGATCGGCGCCCGCCTGCTGGACTGGCCGGCGAAGCCGCTGTGAACAGTCCTTACGGAGCGGTGACGTACCGCCCGTCATGCACCGTTCCGGGCCGGTCGCGGCCCTAGCGTGGCCGTATGCGTGTACTGGTCACCGGCGGCGCCGGTTTCATCGGGTCCCATGTCGTCGACGCGCTCCGGGCACGCGGTCACGAGCCGGTCGTGTACGACGTCCGGGACGATCCCGGCGCCGATGTGCGCAACCCGTCGGCGGTGGCCGCGGCCCTGTCCGGCGTGGACGCGGTCTGCCACCAGGCGGCCATGGTGGGCCTCGGCAACGGGGTCGCGGACGCGGCCGAGTACGTCTCCCGCAACGACCTGGGCACCGCCGTGCTGCTCGCGGCGATGGCCGAGGCGGGCGTACGGCGGCTGGTGCTGGCGGGGTCGATGGTGGTGTACGGAGAGGGCCGCTACGACTGCCCGACGCACGGCGCCGTACGCCCCGGCCCCCGCACGGTCACGGACCTGGCGGCGGGCCGCTTCGACCCGAACTGCCCGCTGTGCGGCGCCCGGTTGTCGCCCGGCCTGGTCACCGAGGACGCCCCGGCAGACCCCCGCAACGTGTACGCCACCACCAAGCTCGCCCAGGAGCACCTGTCGGCCGCCTGGGCCCGCTGCACGGACGGCACGGCGATCTCCCTGCGCTACCACAACGTGTACGGCCCCCGGATGCCCCGCAACACCCCCTACGCCGGCGTGGCCTCCTTCTTCCGCTCGGCCCTGGAACGTGGCGAGCCCCCGCGCGTCTTCGAGGACGGCCGCCAGCGCCGCGACTTCGTCCACGTCCGGGACGTGGCCGCCGCCAACGTCACCGCGCTGGAGTCCGAACCGCGCCCCGGGGCGCTCACGGCCTACAACACCGGCAGCGGCGAGCCCCACACGGTCGGCGACCTGGCCCACGCCCTGTCCGCCGCGTGCGCGGGCCCGGCCCCCGTGACCACCGGCGAGTACCGCCTGGGCGACGTCCGCCACATCACGGCGGACTCGTCCCGCCTCCGAGCGGACCTGGGCTGGAAGCCGCGGGTCGGCTTCACGGAGGGGATGGGGGAGTTCGCGCGGGCGGACAATGTCGTCTGACACCTCACGAAGGCGGGGAAGATGACCACGCAGGCCCAGCATGTCGATCACGAACTCATCCGGGCCGCGGCCCACCTCGCGCGCACCCGGTGCCGGGGCGACAACCACACCATGGCGGCCGCGGCCCGCACCCGGGACGGCCGGATCGTCACCGCGGTGAACGCCTACCACTTCACCGGAGGCCCCTGCGCCGAGCTGGTCCTCATCGGCACGGCAGCCGCCCAGGGCGCCTACGAGCTGGACACGATCGTCGCCGTCGGCGACCGCGACCGGGGCGTCGTTCCCCCGTGCGGCCGCTGCCGTCAGGTCCTCCTCGACTACTTCCCCGCCCTCAAGGTCATCGTCGGCAAGGACGACCACACCCGCACGGTCCTCATCACCGACCTGCTCCCCGAGAGCTACGTCTGGGCCGACCACCAGCTCGACAGCGAGTGAACCGGGCAAGCGTGTCTGCGTCTGCGCGGCATCGTTGATCTTGGCGTCGTTCCGGACAAATCAGTCGAAAGGACCGCCATGTCGCTACGGCCCCTCACGCCGACCCGCGCCCAGATCGCAGCGCTGCTCACCGCCCCGCTGCTCGGCATCTGCCTCCTCGTCCCGTCGGCCTCCGCAGACACGCCGCCGCCCGGCCAGAAGCTCACCAACAGCGAAGTCCTCGACAGGATCTGCCGGCACGCGAGCGAAGACGAGGAGGGCCCGGCCCTGTCCTGCGAAAGGGACATCGCACCGATGGTCTCCCGCGTCCTCGGCCCCGGGATCAGCTGTGTGAGCCAGTCCCCGACCGCCATCTCCTGCCGCCCGGACAAGTAACCGGGTCAGGCCTTCGCCGCCGGCAGGGTCACCTCGAAGCGGCAGCCGCCCGGGATGTTGCGGACGGTCGTGCGGCCCTGGTGGGCCTCCACGATCCCGCGGACGATCGCCAGGCCGAGCCCCGCCCCCGCGGGCGGGGTCCGGGCGTCCGTGCCGCGCCAGCCGGTGTCGAAGACGCGGGGCAGGTCCTCCTCGGGAATGCCGCCGCAGCTGTCCGTCACCGACAGCACCACACCCTCCGGGGCCCGCTCGGCGGCGATCGCCACCGTGCCGTCGGCGGGGGTGCGGCGGATGGCGTTCACCAGCAGGTTGGCGAGGACCCGGCTCATCTCCTTGCCGTCGACCTCCACCGGCACCGGCTCCACCCCGTCGCCCACGAGCCGTACGCCGTGCTCGCGGGCGAGCGGGCCGACCCCCGCGAGGGCGTCGCCGACCAGGTCGTACAGGGAGATGCGAGCGGGGCTCAGGGGCAGCGTCCCGGCGTGGATGCGGGAGAGTTCGAAGAGGTCGCCGACCATGTCGTTGAGGCGCTCCACCTCGGTGCGCATCTGCTTGAGGTAGCGGTCGGGGTCGGCGGCCACCCCGTCCTCCAGCGCCTCCGACATGGCGCGCAGCCCGGCGAGCGGGGTGCGCAGGTCGTGCGAGATCCAGGCGACGAGTTCCCGGCGGGAGGTCTCCAGGGCCCGCTCGCGCTCCCGGGAGGCGGCGAGCCGGGCGCTGGTGGCGGCCAGCTCGCGGCTGAGCGCGTCCAGTTCGGCGGTGGCCGGGACGGCGGGCGCGGCGAAGGCACCGCCGTCGCCGAAGTGCCGTGCGGCGTCGGCGAGTTCGCGACTGCGGGCGACCACCCAGCGGCCCAGCAGCAGCGCGGTGACCAGGGAGACGACGGCCGCCATGGCGACCACGGTGGTGACGACCCTGAGGTCGTGGGAGGACAGGAACATCGCCTGGGCCACGGCCATGGTCCCGGCGAGCATCGCCACCACGCCGACGGCTGCCACCACGGCCAGCGAGGCGGTCAGGGAACGCCGGCGAATCAGGCGCAGCACGCCGGCTCCGGCGAGGCCGGTGGCGGCGGCGCCGAGGAACGCGTAGAGGGCGATGAGGAGGGTGTCGCGCACGTCAGTCCGCCTCTGTCTTGGTGGCGTCGGAGCTGCCGGTGACGTCGAAGCTCCCGGTGACGTCGAAGCGGTAGCCGACGCCCCACACGGTCTGGATGAGGCGGGGCCGTGCCGGGTCGTCCTCGACCTTGCCGCGCAGCCGGCGGACGTGGACGGTGACGGTCGACAGGTCGCCGAAGTCCCAGCCCCACACCTCCCGCATCAGCTCCTCCCGGCCGAACGCCCGTCCCGGACACCGCAGGAAGAACGCGAGCAGATCGAACTCGCGGACGGTGAGGGCCAGTTCGGTGCCGTTCTTGGTGGCGCGGCGGGCGGCCGGGTCGACGGTCAGACCGGCCGCGCCGAGCGGTCCGCGCGGCGCGGCGGGCCGGGCGCGGCGCAGCACCGACTCCACCCGCAGCACCAGCTCGCGCGGGCTGAACGGCTTGGTGACGTAGTCGTCGGCGCCGACCTCCAGGCCGAGGATGCGGTCGTCCTCGTCGCCGCGCGCGGTGAGCATGACGACCGGGACGGGTCCGTGCTCACGCAGCCGGCGGCACACCTCCAGACCGTCCATCCCGGGCAGCATCAGGTCCAGCACCACCAGGTCCGGCCGGTGCGCGGCGGCGCGCGCCAGGGCGGCCGGGCCGTCGGCGGCACGGTCCACGGTGTATCCGGCGCGGTCCAGGTACCCCGCGACGACCTCGGCGACGGTCGGGTCGTCGTCCACGACGAGGATCCGGCCCAGGGAACCGGGCCGCGGCTCGGCGCCCGGTGATGCGTACGGCTGCTGCATGTCATCCACCCTGTCACCATGCCGCCCCGGGGGCCCGGCCGCGGGCCCGACGTCCGCGTTTCGTAAGGAGCCGAAGCCCGGTTTGTCATGGTTCATGTTCGTAGGGTGAAGGCTGTGACCACCTCCCCTCCCGACCCTCCCCTTCCCGACGTGGATGTCGTGCTGCCCTGCCTGAACGAGGCCGAGGCGCTGCCCTGGGTCCTCGCGCGCATCCCGGCCGGCTGGCGCGCGCTCGTCGTCGACAACGGCTCCACCGACGGCTCCGCCGACGTCGCCCGCGCTCTCGGCGCGCACGTCGTACACGAGGACCGGCGCGGCTTCGGCGCCGCCTGCCACGCCGGACTGCTGGCCGCCACCGGCGACGTGGTGTGCTTCTGCGACTGCGACGCCTCCCTCGATCCCGCGCAGCTGGTCCCGTTCGTCCGCGAGGTCCGGGACGGCGGGGCCGACCTGGTGCTCGGCCGGCGCCGCCCACAGACCCGGGGCGCCTGGCCGGCCCACGCCCGCGCCGGCAACCTCGCGCTCGCCCGTCTGCTGCGCCGCCGCACCGGGCTGCGCCTGCACGACCTCGGCCCCCTGCGCGCCGCCCGCCGCGAACCCCTCCTCGCCCTCGGCCTCACCGACCGCCGTAGCGGCTACCCCCTGCAGATGGTCGTCCGCGCCGCCGACGCGGGCTGGCGCATCACCGAACACGACGTCCCGTACCTGCCCCGCACGGGCACGTCCAAGGTCACCGGCACCTGGCGCGGCACCTGGCAGGCGGTACGCGACATGTCCCACGTCCTGAACGAGCCTGCGGCCGGAGCACCGGAGAGCGCGAGGTCCCGATGACCACCCTTCTCGTCATCGCCAAAGAGCCCCGCCCCGGCCGGGTCAAGACGCGGCTCACCCCGCCCTTCACCCCCGAGCAGGCCGCCACCCTCGCCGCGGCCTCGCTCGCCGACACCCTGCGGGCGGTGGCCGAAACCCCGGCCGCGCGCCGGGTGCTCGTGCTCGACGGCCTGCCGGGCCCCTGGCTGCCGCCCGGCTTCGACGTCGTACCGCAGTGCTCGGGCGGTCTCGACGCCCGCCTCGCCGACGCCTTCGCCCGCTGCTCCGGCCCGGCCCTGCTCATCGGCATGGACACCCCGCAGGTCACCCCGGACCTGCTCACCGTGGACTTCGCGGACTGCGACGCGTACTTCGGCCCGGCCGAGGACGGCGGCTTCTGGGCGCTGGGCCTGGCCCGCCCCGAGCCCGCGCTGCTGCGGGGCGTGCCGATGTCCTCGCCGGTGACCGGGGCCGTCCAGCGGGAGCGGCTGGTCGCCGCCGGGCTGCGGGTACGGGACCTGCCCCTCCTGCGGGACGTCGACACCGCCGCCGACGCCCATGCCGTCGCCGCCCTCGCCCCGCACGGCGCCTTCGCCGCCCGGCTGGCCGACTGCACGGCCGGCCGATGAGCCGCACCATGAGCCACGCCACGAGCCACACCGTGAGACACCCGGTGAGCGCCACGACCGCCGCCCCGCCCGCCTGGGCCGCCTCCGACCCGTACGCCGCCGCCCTGCGCACCGGCCGCGGCCCGCTGTACCTGCGCCGCGCCGACGGCTGGCTGCTGCCGCTGGAGGTGGAGCGCTGGTGCGCGGACGCGGACGACGTGGACCGGGCGGTGCTGGACCGCTGCGAGGGCGCCGTCCTGGACGTCGGCTGCGGCCCCGGCCGACTGGTGGCAGAACTCGCCGCCCAGGGCCGTACCGCCCTCGGGGTCGATGTCAGCGAGGCCGCCGTCACCCGCACCATCACCGTCGGCGGCCAGGCACTGCGCCGCTCGGTCTTCGACCCGCTGCCCGGCGAGGGCCGCTGGGGCACCGTCCTGCTCATGGACGGCAACATCGGCATCGGCGGCGACCCGCGCGCCCTGCTGCACCGGATGGCCCAACTCCTCGCCCCCGAGGGCCTGTTGATCGCCGAGACCGCCCCACTGGACCTCGACGAACGTACCCGGGTCCAGGTCGTCGACGTCGCCCACGGGCGGGCCGTCATGGGCGACCCGTTCCCGTGGGCGCGGATCGGCACCCCGGCCCTGCTCCGGCTCGCGGACCGGTCCCGGTGGCGGACGGAAGCTCAGTGGACGGCCGACGACCGCCGCTTCGTCGCCCTGCGCACCCTCCCCATCGCCGGCAGCAGCGCCGAGCTGCCGCAGAGCACGGCGGTGATCAGCAGCCGGCGGCCTGGGTAGACGTCCGCAGACCGACCGGCGGCCGCACCCGTCACGTCGGCCGTCGGCCCACTGCCAGTAGGTGGGAACTGGCCGCGAGCAACTCCGGGTAGGGCTCGGCCAGGCGTGCCGCTGTCAGCGCCGACTCGAACATGGGTGAGCCGACGAGCGACTCGCCCGTGTGCCGTTCGGTCGCGGCGAGGAGCGACCAGTCATCTGTGACCCTTGCGGCCTCCGGTACTACGCGCTGGTTCCGGTGAGCATGCCGAACACCTGGCGCCTGGCGGCGGACGAGTGGCGGGCGACGGTCGCCGTGGAACTCCTCGGCTGTGGCACCTACCTGGGAGTTCCACGCGTGACCGAGGTGGACTTCGACCCGTGGGCTTGCGTCTCGTACTGGTCCGTCCCGATGTCCGCCGCTCTCTGCGCGCCCCTGAGGGTGGCCCGGCTGATCACGGCCGGACGACACCTGACGGCCGAAGAGCCGCAGTAGAAGAGCCGCAGTAAGTAAGCGCGGACCGGTCCCGGTGGCGCGCGGCCGCTCAGTGGACAGCCGGCGACCGCCGCTTCCTCGCACCGCGTGCCCGCGCCGCCAGCAGCAGCGCCGAGGCGCCGAAGAGTACGGCGGTGATCAGCAGCCAGCGGCCCAGGTAGACGTCCGGGGACAGGCCGGTGGCCAGGCGGTAGCGCCCGTCGACCAGGTTGAAGACCAGCGGGAACCACACGAGGAGCAGCAGCCCCGACAGCGCGGCCGGCACCCGCACGTACATCACCCACTCGCGCCGCCCGGCCGCGTCGAGACCGTGTACGACCGCCCGGTCCGCCACCGCGTACAGCGGCACCAGGACCAGGTCGTGCAGCAGGGCGGCCGCCACGATCCACAGGGCCACGCCGAACCAGTCACCGGCGAGCAGCCGTACACCGGCGTACGCGGCGAGCGCGAACGAGCAGGCGAGCAGGAGGATTTGGAGCGGACTGCCCAGAGGAACGCGGCGCGGCATCAGAGGTCTCCGAAGGTCAGCTTGGCCACCCACTTGGTGTTGAGCACCCCGGGCGCGGCGGGCACGATGATGCGGGCCGGGTGGCCGTGGTCGGGGGACAGGTCCTCGCCGTTGACGTACAGGGCGAGCAGGGAGCGCGGGTCGGCCACCTGGTTGGCGCGCAGGGCGGCGCGGCGGAAGGCGCCGTGCCGTTGCAGGGACTCCACGAACACGTCCGGCGGGTCGCCGTCGTATCCGACGAGCGCCGCGAGGTCGCGCAGCCGCACCCCGCGCCACCACTGGTCGGCGGTGGACCAGCCCTCCACACAGGCGATGGGCAACGAGGAGCTGTGCAGGGGCATCTCCAGCAGCTGCGCGCGGCTGAGGCGGACGGTTCCGGTGCGTCCGGTGACGACGAGCCGCCACGCCTCCGCCCCCGTCTCCACCGCGTCGATCCCGGCGTACGCGGCCGTCTTGTTGATCTGGAAGCCGTTCGGGCCGCCGGCCGGGTCGGCCCCGCCGTGCGGTGCGAGCAGGGCGGTACGCCGGAAGGGGCCGCCCAGGCTCTGCCCGACCGTCGTCACGAACAGCAGCAGCGAGCCGCCGCCGACCAGCCACAGCGCCCCGCGCCGGGAGACGGTGGGCGGATCGGGGTCCGGCGCGACCAGGTCGTCGTCCTCCTCCCGCAGCCGCCGCCGCACCGCCCGCAGCGCGGTCGGCGTCTTCAGCGCCGCGTGCGCCACGAACGCGGAGAAGAACACCCACGCCCCGTAGAAGTGCAGCGGGTAGAAGGAGCCGGGGAAGACGTAGTCCAGCTGGACGTTGAGGACGCCGGTCGTGAACTCGAACAGGCCGCCGCCGACCAGCAGCAGCAGCGAGATCCGCTCCAGCGCGTGCGCCAGGGAGCGGACCGGCGGCAGCGTGAACAGCTTCGGCACCACCGACCACAGCTTGGCCAGCAGCACCGGGATCAGGGTGATGCCGAGGGTGACGTGGAGACCCTGCGTGAACCGGTACAGCCACACCGGGCCGGTCGGCCACGCGAACAGGTAGAAGCCGAGGATCCCTTTGTCCGGGGTGGTGTCGTTCACCGGGGACAGGTCCGGGTTGTAGGCCGCGTACGACACCAGGCCGGTCACGAACAGCACGGTGATGCCGACGAGCAGCACGAGGCCCAGCACCGAGGTGAACCAGGTGCCGCGCAGCGGGCTGCGCCAGAAACCGGGGGAGGTGGGAAGCCGGGGAAGGTCGCGCATGTCCCGACCGTAGGCCGCCGGACGCCCATGAAAGGGTGCGCGACCCATGACGAAACGCTGACGTCCGGCCCGTACGGCGGCCTGCGCAGGGCCGTGCGGCCTAACGTGCCGACGTGACCCGCTCCCTCCGCCGAGACCTGTACGCCGCCGGCGCCGCCGCCCTGCTCGTGACCGCGGCCGTGCTGGTCGGCCGCCACATCCAGTTCACCCGCCACACCCTCTTCGTGCACTGGCCGCCGGTGTTCGCCGACTGGGACCCGCACGTCGGCCCGGGCACCCCGGCCGCCGTCCTCCTCGCGGCGGCCACCGTGGCGTACGGGCCGTCCGCGGCCGCCCGCCTGCCCTGGCGCGCCCTGCTTCCCGCGGCCTGGGCGACGGCGACCGCCTGGATCCTCTCCCTCGCCCTCGTCGACGGATGGGACCGGGGCATCGCGGACCGCCTCACCCGGCGCGAGGAGTATCTGCGGGTCATCGACCGCTTCCACGACATCCCGGCCACTCTGCGCGACTTCACCCACCACATCGTCAGCGGCACCCCGGCCCCCTGGCCGGCCCATGTCGCCGGCCACCCGCCGGCATCCACGCTCACCTTCGTCCTCCTCGACCGGATCGGGCTGCGCGGCGGCGGCTGGGCCGGTATGTGGTGCATCGTCGTCGGCGCGACGGCCTGCGCGGCCGTCCTGGTCGCGGTCCGCGCGCTCGCGGACGAGACCCTGGCCCGCCGCGCGGCCCCCTTCCTGGTCCTCGCCCCGGCGGCCGTCTGGCTCGGCGCCTCCGCCGACGCCTACTTCGCCGCGGTGGCCGCCTGGGCCGTGGCACTGCTCGCCCTCGCGGTCACGCGCCGCTCCCTGCTGTGGGCGGCCGCCTCCGGCCTGCTGTTCGGCCTGACCTGCTACCTGTCGTACGGCCTCACGCTCGTCGCCCTCGTCGCGGCGGCGGTCCTGCTCCTGGGCCGGGACGGGGTGCGCGAGCGCCCGGCGCTCCTCCTGGCCCTCCTCGCCGGACTGGCCGTCGTACCCCTGGCGTTCACGCTCGCCGGCTTCAACTGGTGGACGGCGTACCACCTGTTGGTGACCCGCTACTACCAGGGCGTCGGCGGCATCCGCCCCTACGACTACTGGGTGTGGGCCAACCTGGCCTGCACGGTCCTGATCACGGGCCTGGCAACGGCAGCGGGCCTGCGCCGCACCGCCACCACCCTCGCCCACCGCGCCGACCCCGCCCGCGTCCGCCTGGCGGTCCTCGTCTGTGCCGCCCTCCTCGCCCTGCTGATCGCCGACCTGTCCGGGATGAGCAAGGCCGAGACCGAGCGCATCTGGCTCCCGTTCGCGATGTGGCTGCTCCCGGCCTGCGCGTATCTGTCCCATCCGCGGGCCTGGCTCACCGCCCAGGCGGTCCTCGCCCTGCTCCTCAACCACCTGCTGCTGACCGGCTGGTGAGGCCCACCGGACAGACCCAGACATCGGAAAGTACTTGCATTTATGGAAAGTACTGTCCATGCTGAAGATGATCAGCGGGCGGTCCGACCAGCCGCCCTTCCGGCATCGGAGGTACACGCATGGCCACCACGGGGGACCCCATCGACGCACGGCAGGCCGAGCAGGCGCTGGGCACCGCACAGGCGGCCCGGGCCGCGGCGCAGGCGGCAGGCAGCGCCCGCCCCCGCGGCTACGCCGTCGCCCAGGGCCTGACCTACGCCACCGGCTTCACCGCACTGGGCCTCTCCGCAGCACAACCGCGGTGGACCGACTGGCTCCTCGGCGTCGGCGTCCTGAGCCTGACCGCCTTCCTCGTCCTGGTCTGGCTCGGAGCGCACCACGGCGGCACGACCCCCTGGTTCAACCGGCGCAGCGCGACCGGCTGGCGGGTCTGGCTGGTCCCCCTCGCCCCCGTCGCCGTGGGCCTCGTGGCCGCCGTGCCGTACGGCGCCCCGGGCGGGGCCATCGGCTTCGGCCTCGCGACCGGCGCGGAGTACCTGCTGCGCGCGGCCCGGAGGGACACCGCATGACCACCGGAACGCCCCCGCCACCGGGGCCGCCGGCCCTCGACCGCGAGCTGCACCACCCCACCCGGCTCGCCCTCGCCGCCTACCTCTCCGCCTGCGGGGAGGCGGAGTTCGCGGTCCTGCGGGACTACTGCCAGGTGTCCGACTCGACGCTGAGCAAGACCCTCTCCGCCCTGGAGAGGACGGGCTACGTCAGCATCCGCAAGGGCTACCTCGGCAAGCGCCCGCGCACCTGGGCCGCCCTCACGCTCACCGGCCGCCGGGCGCTGGCGGGCCACCTGGCGGCACTGGAGGAGATCGCGTCGGCGGCCCGCAGAGCGGGAGCAGATGCGGAGACCGAAGGGGGCTAGACGAGTAGTTCCGATTGCGGGGTTCACGGACGCAGGGAGGGTGTCCAACATCGGGTTGTGACGACCGAGTTAGACACCCTCTTGACCGCACTGTACGTGCACGTCGATGACCATCTGAAGACCTCGCGCTGGCGCGGCCGGCCGCCCCGGCTGACCGATGCGGAACTGGTCACCCTGGCCGTGGCCCAGGCGATGCTGGGCTTCCACTGCGAGGCCCGATGGCTGCGTTTCGCCCACGCCCACCTGCACGGCCTGTTCCCCTACCTGCCCCAGCGCCCGGCCTACAACAAGCGCCTGCGGGCCGCGCTCGGCCTGGTCAAACAGGCCATCCGATCCCTGGCCACCGACTGCGACCTGTGGCTGGACAATATGTGGATCGTGGATTCCACCCCGGTCGAATGCGCCCGCTCCCGCGAGACCGTCAAACGCTCCGACCTGGCCGGTTGGGCCAACTACGGCTACTGCCGCTCCCACTCCCGTTTCTACTGGGGCCTGAAGCTGCATCTGGTGTGCACCCCGGCCGGGCTGCCCGTCACCTGGGCTCTGGCCGACCCCAAGGTCGACGAACGGCAGATTCTGGCCGCCCTGATCGACGACGAGCCGCATCTGGCGGCCGCCCGGCCGGGCCTGCTGATCCTGGCCGACAAGGGCTACATCGCCGCCGAACTCGACCGCTTCCTCGCCGCCCGCGGCATCAGCCTCCTGCGGCCCTCCTACCGCAACCGCGGCACCCCACAGCACGCAGAAGCCCTCCTCAAGACCCTGCGGCAGCTGATCGAGTCGGTCAACGACACCCTCAAAGGCCAGCTCGACCTCGAACAGCACGGAGGCCGCACCATCGAAGGTGTCGGCGTCCGGGTGGCCCAGCGGATCCTGGCGATGACCTGCGCGATCTGGCACAACCGCAACATCGGCGCACCCATCACCAGGTCACTGATCGCCTACGACCACTGAGCCACATCGGAACTACTCGTCTAGCACTCCGTCCTCTGCGCCTCTGCTCCTCCGCTGCTCTACTCCTCGTCCTCGTCGACGGACTTCACCGGCCGGGTGCGGCCGGGCTCGGGCAGCTCGGCCATCTCGGAGCGGACGAGCAGGACGTCGCCGATGAACAGGTCGTACACCAGGACCCCGATCACACCGCCGACCAGCGGCCCGACGATCGGGATCCACCAATAGCCGCTGTACACGCCGGACACGCTGCCCGGGAGGGCCAGGCTCTTCCATCCCGCCACCCAGGTGAACAGCCGCGGTCCGAAGTCACGGGCCGGGTTGATGGCGTACCCCGCGTTGGCGCCGTAGGACATGCCGATGGCGGCGACCGCGAATCCGACCATCAGCGGGCCCAGGTTGGCCTTCACCGCCTGGTTGCGCAGGTCGACGATGGCGACGACGAACATGACCAGGAAGGCGGTGCCGACGATCTGGTCGATCAGCGGCCCCCAGATGCCGCCGTGGAAGTACGCGGCCGGGAACGTGGCGAAGATGGAGAACGTGGCGTTCGTGCGCCCGTTCACCTTCGGTCCCGTCGCGGCCTGGTCGTAGGCGTGGATGGCGTCGTGGTAGACGAGGTAGACCAGCGCCGCTCCCGCGAACGCGCCGACCACCTGCGAGAACACGTACGGCAGGACCTTCGCCCAGGAGAACCCGCGGCGCACGGCCATCGCCACTGTCACCGCCGGATTCAGGTGGGCACCGCTGACGCCGCCGGCCACGTAGATGCCGAACACGACGGCGAGACCCCAGCCCCATGTGATCAGCAGCCAGTCGCCGGCCGCCAGGAAGATCGTCGTGGGGGTGGCGGCACGGCCCGAGCCGGGCAGCGCCGCGACCGCCATCGCGACCACACCGGCGCCGAAGGAGACGAGGACGAAGGTCCCGAGGAACTCCGCCAGGCATTCGCCCAACAGACCGCCCCGGCTCCGCAGCCGGGACGGCTTGACGAGCGGAGGTATTTCGACAGCCATTGAGGCCCCCTCGAAGAGAGCAATGCGGCCAACATCACCATATTGGCCCACAAATGCTCTTCACGCAGGGCGACCCGATCTCCAGGGCGCCCGGTCAGGCGTCCAGGTCGTCGGCGTAGTGCCGGAACCCGTGCCGGTCCCGGTGCATCCTCCACAGCAGGTCCGCGAGCACGGCGGGGTCCTTCCGCACATGCCCGGGCGTGATGGCCCCCGGGATCACCAGCTGCCCGACATGAATCCCCTCGTCCGCAAGCCGGTCGTGCAGCAGATGCCCGTACGCGCTCTCCGCCGCGAAGGCGATCGACGTCCCGGCCCGCTCCGGGTGCGGCACGGCGGCCGTGCCGCCGTTGACGAGCAGAATGGTCCCGCGCCCCAGCGCCCGCATGCCCGGCAGCACCTGCTGCACCGCCGCGACCGGCCCGTACACCGAGAACTCGATCGGCCCGAGCAGATCCCCGTGCCGGGTCTCCAGCACGGGCCGCATGAAGTCCCGGTGCGGCACGGGGCTGTACTGCAACACCTCGACGGTCCCCAGCGTGTCGGCCGCCGCGTCCAACGCCCGGACCAGCTCCTCCGGATGGCGCACGTCGGCGACGAACCCGCGCGCGGCGACACCCGCGTCCACCAGCTCGCTCACCAGGATCCGCAGCCGCTCCCTGTCCCGCGCGACGAGGGCGACACCGTACCCCTCCCGCCCGAACCGACGAGCAACGGCGGCCCCCAGTCCGGGCCCGGCACCGACGATGGCAAAGGTGCTCATGGGAGGGATCCTTACCGCGAAACTCCAGGACCCACACGGCACCGCCCGCGCACCCTCGACCGGGCCGGTGCCGTGGCGCCGCCTCAGCCCTCCGTACCCGCGCCGACCAACCCGGCGCTCACGCCCTGCCCCTGCCGGATCCGCTCCACCTGGGCCGCGGTGACGGCCCGTACGACGAACGCGCCGGCCACGGCGGCCCCGATGACGACGGCGTCGGAGAAGAGCAGCGGCCACACCCCGTGGTACGCCCGGGCGATGATCTCGTCGGTGGAGTCGCGGTAGACGATGCCCACGCCGCCGGCCATCCCGACCAGCCAGAGCCCCCACCACACGTTCACGCAGACGGGCAGCTTCCGCCCCGGGACGGTGGTCCGATAGGCGTCGGCGACGATGCCCCGCGGGAACCACAGGTTGGCGATGGGCACGATCCATCCGAGGTAGACCCAGATCCCGGCGTACTTCGGCACCTGCCCCGACAACGCCCGTGCGTTGTCCCGCACCCGCCACAGCCAGGAGAGGAAGAGGAGCGCGCACAGGAAGGCCACGCCGCCACCGAGGGAGGTGACGATGTGGTACGAGTTCTCCAGCCCGTTGAGCGGCCGGTGCACCCCGTTCCCCCGGTCCGGCGGCCCCGAGGCGGGCTCCCCCGCCACGGCCAGCCTGATGTCCCACACAGCCCGCACGACCCATGCGAGCCCCGCGAGCCACAGCGCCCCGGCGGCCGACTGCCCGGTCAGCGTGAGGGGCCGCAGGGCGAGAGGGCGGGAGCCGGCCGCGGGCTCGGCTATCTGTTCGTTCACCGCATCATCCTGACGCACCCCGCCCCGCACTCGCCAGGGACACGCCAGCCGGCGCCCGAGGCGGGGAAGGAGCCGGCTCGGGCGCCGGTCTCACAGGATCGGGCCGTGCCCGTCGGCCTCGCGGGCCGCGCCGAGGCCCGTGTGCTCACGGATCACGCTCTCCACGGCGTCGGGATCGTCCGGGGTGATGAACGGACGCACGCCCCGGCCGACGTCGAGGACGAGCCCGATGCTCTTTCCCGGCCGTCGCGGATCCAGGTGCGCCCAGTACAGCGGGTTCGCGGTCCCCCAGATGCGCCCCCTTCCCGTGAGGACGCTCATCGTGATGCGGCGGACCGAGCGGATCCTCGCGTAGGGGATGTGCTTCGTCCCCCAGGGGAAGTAGTAGCCGCGGATCCGAAGACCCTCGGGCGTGCATGCGATCCAGCGGTCCCGGTAGGTGCGAGGCATGGGACATCTCCTCCAGCGGCAGAGCGGCAACGGATTGGTGCCTCCAGTAGGCCGCGGCCGGCGCCTTGCGTCATGACACTGCATTTCGTGGCTTGACAGGCGGCTGGAGTCCGGCGGGCGGCTGTGCGCGCTGCATGCGAACGGCCCGGACACCGCTGGAGGTGTCCGGGCCGTCGGTGACGAGGCGGGTCAGGTTCTGACCGTCAGGTACAGCCAGCCGCCCCACGTGCTCAGGTTCGTGGTGTCCTTCGTGCTGTGCACGTACCGGGAGCGCACCCGGAACTTCTGCTTGACCGCGTCGGTGAGGATCAGCTGGCTGAAAGGCCCTTCAGCTTCTCGGGATTCACCTGCAGGCGCAGGTTCTTGATGCCGTCCTGCGCCAGGTCGTAGGTCAGGGCGGCCACCGGGGTCCCGGCGAAGGTCCACAGGACGGCCGACTCACCGTTGACGACGGCCGGCCGGAAGGCGACGCCGGCCGTCTGCGGCTTGTTCAGGACGCCGATGATCCACCGGGCCACGTGGTCGGCGCCGTGCAGCGGGCGGCGGGCCGCGGTGACCTTGCCGCCGCCGTCCGACCAGCAGGTGACGTCGGGGGCGAGGAGTTCCATGACCGCGTTCAGGTCGCCGCCCGCGCACGCCTCGATGAACTGGGCGGTGATCCGCGCCCGCCGCTCCGGGTCCGTGTCGTAGCGGGGGCGGCGGGACTGGACGTGGTCGCGGGCGCGGCGGGCGATCTGGCGGACGGTGGGTTCGGGGCGGTCCAGGATCTCGGCGATCTCCGCGTGGGCGTAGCCGAAGACCTCACGCAGGACGAACACCGCCCGCTCCACCGGGGCCAGCGTCTCCAGGACCACCAGCATCGCCGTGGACACACTGTCCGCCAGCTCCGTGTCCTCGGCGGCGTCGGGGGAGGTGAGCAGGGGCTCCGGGAGCCAGGGGCCGACGTACTGCTCGCGTTTCGCGCGGGCCGACGTCAGGCGGCTGAGGGAGAGGTTGGTGACCGTGCGGACCAGGTAGGCGCGGGGGTTGCGGACCGCCGAGCGGTCGGCCGCGTTCCAGTTGAGCCAGGCGTCCTGGAGGACGTCCTCCGCGTCCGACACACTGCCCAGCATCCGGTACGCCGTCGCGAACAGCAGACGCCGGTGCTCGAAGTAGGGGTCCAGGGCCGGGTCGCAGGGCTCCGCGTCCGGGTCGTACGGCTCCGGGTCCGGGTCGGGGGTCCGGTCGTTCTTCCTCTCCGTGCTCTCCATGGGATCAACCTGCCAGAACCCGCCCGGCCCTGCCCTCGGCAGCGGCGGCGCGGCCGTCCTCCGTCCGCCGTCCGGCCTTCGGCTGCTGCGACATGTCCACTCCCGGGGTCGGGCCACCGGTGCGCACTCGTGCCGTCGTGCGTCTGTGTGCCGGTGACGTCGATGGGACAGGACGGGCCCGGTGGACGTGACAGGCTGCCGACGTGACCTACGTCACCTTCAGGCCATCCAGAAGAAGACCGCCGTCATCCGCTTCTCCTCCAGTGTCCGGCCGAAGTAGCCGGTCGCACTGTGCACGAGGTTGGCGTTGTAGAGGAGGAGGCGGTTGTACCGGTGCGGGACGCGCACGTCCTCCTCGAAGGCGTCGGGAGCGACGAAGCGGGTGCCGAGGGCCTCGACGAGGTTGTTGTGCGGGGCCTGGACGACGTTGCCGCCGAGCCGGCCGCCGGGCAGGGACTGCCGGAAGAAGCTGGTGCCGCAGTCCTTGGGCACGTGCGGGTTGAGGTACAGCACCGCCGCGTACCGGCACAGCGCGCGGGAGTCGGTGTGCGGGCGGGGCTCACTCTCGCCCTCGCCGACCACCTGTACGCAGTTGTGGTTGAGGGTGCCGCCGCCGGGCGCCTGCTGCACCCACAGTTCCCCGGCCCCGGTCGACTTCTTCACCAACCGCTCGATACGGCCGAGTTCAGCCGGTTCCAGGCCGGGCATCGCGCGCAGTCCGGGCCAGGTCTCCGAGGTGTACGGATAGCCCTTGACCCAGTCGTCCTTGGCCAGGCAGCGCTCCCGTACGGCGTCGACGTCCGGCAGAACGTCGTCCAGCACCCAGTAGTCGCGGCCCTTGGTGGGCTTGCGGTAGGGAAGGACGGGGAGCGCGGCGGGCACCCGGGGAGGTGGCTGTGGGGGCATGCGGCGAATCTAGGCCTGCGTTTCCTCTGCCTTCTCCCGGCGAAGAGTCAACTTCTTCCGTGGAACAGTCATCTTTTGACCAACCACGGTCAAGACGCCGCCCCGTGGAACCCCGGAAACCCCGCGCGGCCGGACCGTCGCCGATTCTTTACCCGAAACCACCGACACAAATCGCGTCCGCATCCGTACTGCTGTGCGTCCGATCCGCCTCCGGGCGGGATCCATGGCCGGGCAGGAGGCACGGTGCGCTTTTCGCGGAACGCGACGGGAACTCTCTTCGTGGGCGGTGCAATGGCCCTGACCCTCGGCGCACTCGCCTACCCGAGCATGCTCGGGCTGAACACCGTCTCCAGTTCGCCGACCCGGATCATCGCCCAGACACAGTGGGGGCCGCTCACCGAGGGCGACCGGGACTTCGTGGTCAAGGTACGCGCGGCCGGCCTGTGGGAGTACCCGCTCGGTCAGATCGGGCTGCAGAAGGGGACCACGAAGGGGGTCCTCGAGGCGAGCAAGCACCTGGTCGACGGGCACGCCGCGCTGGACGCCAGCTGCCGCAAGATCGCACCCATGCTGAACGTCACCCTGCCCAACGTGGCGAGCCCGCAGCAGGAGGGCTTCGTCACTCAGTTGAAGGCGGAGAGCGGCAAGCAGTTCGACACCGACTTCGCCAACATCCTGCGGATGACCCACGGCTCGATCTTCAACACGATCGCGAAGATCCGCTCCACCACCAAGAACTCGCTGGTGCGGGCCCTGGCCGACCAGGCCAACGACACCGTGCTCGACCACATCACGGTGATGGAGAAGACGGGTCTGGTCGACTTCGACCAGACCATCTTCAACCAGACCACCCCGCCGAAGCTGCCCGACTCCGACGTGACCCCGCCGCCCCCGCCCGCGGGCCAGCCGGAGGTGGTGCTCACACCGCCGCCGAACGCCACCTCCACGCCACTGGACCTCAGCGGCCTCGGCGGCGGCGGGAGCGGGGGCGGCACCGGGAACACCAGCCCCAGCCCGAGCCCGACCGTGGGCTAAGTCCTAGGCGAGCCACACGGTGGTGTCCGGCGGGAGAACCCTTGCCTCCGGGAGCGGGGTGCTGGCGAGCAGCACCTCGCCCGGCGGCAACGGCACCGGCACCGCGGTCAGGTTGGTGACGCACCGCCAGGCCTCGGTGCGGACGAAGTCCAGCACCCCGGCCGGTGCGCCCGGCGTCCAGCTGAGCGTCTCGCCCTCCAGCAGCTTGCGGCGCAGCCTGAGGGCGGTGCGGTACAGCTCCAGGGTGGAGCCCTCGGTACCGGCCTGGGCCTCGACGGCGTACGCCGCGAAGGACGCCGGCTGCGGCAGCCAGGACGCCCCGGGCCCGAAGCCGTACGACGCTCCGGTCGTCGTCCACGGCAGCGGCACCCGGCACCCGTCACGGCCCTTGCGGACCTGGCCGGTCTGCTCCCAGATCGGGTCCTGCAACACCTCGGCGGGCAGGTCGGCGACCTCGGGCAGACCGAGTTCCTCGCCCTGGTAGACGTACGACGATCCGGGCAGCGCCAGCATCAGCAGGGTCGCGGCCCGGGCTCGGCGCAGGCCGGCCGCCCGGTCGATCGCCGGGGTCCGGCCGCCGGACAGCAGCCAGGCGTTGTCGTCGGTGCCGGGCGGGAGCACGAGGCGCGAGGCGTGGCGGACGACGTCGTGGTTGGAGAGCACCCAGGTGGCCGAGGCACCGGCGGCCCGGGCCGTGCCGAGCGAGCCCGTGATGACCTGCCGGAGTTCGCCCGCGGCCCAACCCGCCTGCAGATACTCGAAGTTGAAGGCCTGACCGAGTTCGTCCGGGCGGGCGTACAGGGCGCGGCGGGCGTCCGGGACCCAGGCCTCGGCGACCGCGGTGCGGGGCGGGGTGTAGGCGTCGAAGATCTTGCGCCAGTCGCGGTAGATCTCGTGGACCTCGTCGCGGTCCCAGTAGGGGTGCGTGCCGGGCTCCAGCCGCTGCAGGGCCTCCTCTCCCGTCGCGCCCAGGTCGCCGACGTCCCGCAGCGGATCGGTCAGGTCCTTGGCCAGGGCGTGGGCGACGTCGATGCGGAAGCCGTCGACGCCCCGGTCGGACCAGAAGCGCAGGGTGGTGCGGAAGTCGGCGCGGACCTCCTCGTTGTCCCAGTTCAGGTCGGGCTGTTCGGGGGCGAAGAGGTGCAGGTACCAGTCGCCGTCGGGGACGCGGCGCCAGGCGCTGCCGCCGAAGACCGACGGCCAGTCGGTGGGCGGGAGTTCGCCGTGGCCGCCGCGGCCGGGGCGGAAGACGTACCGCTCGCGGGCGGCGGACCCCGGACCGGCCCGCAGGGCCTCCTGGAACCAGGGGTGCTGGTGCGAGGTGTGGTTGGGGACGATGTCGACGACGACCTTCAGACCGAGCCGGTGGGCCTCGGCGACCATCGTGTCGAAGTCGTCCAGGGTGCCCAGGCGCGGGTCGACGTCCCGGTGGTCGGCGACGTCGTAGCCGCCGTCGGCGAGTTCGGAGGGGTAGAAGGGGCTGAGCCACAGGGCGTCCACACCGAGCGTGGCGAGGTGGTTCAGGCGCTCGGTGACCCCCCTCAGGTCGCCCAGACCGTCTCCGTCGGCGTCGGCGAAGCTGCGGGGATACACCTGGTAGATGACGGCCTGGCGCCACCAGTCGGGGTTCCTGGAGGAGAGGTCTGCCATACGGACTCCGTTCGGACACGACGACGCCGACGTACAGACTCTGTCCACCTTGCCCGGAAAGGGAACCTCCCTCGCCCGGCGCACGGCCGTACGGTGGGCGCACGAGGGCTGAAGCCGGCCTGATCCGCCTGACAGACCCTAGGACCGTTCCACCGTCTCCAGGTACAGCTTCACGTAGCGGTCCACGTCCACGTCCAGCGCCACGTCCACCAGGGCCTGTTCGCGGGTGCCCTCGTGGATCTCCGACTCGCCGGGGCGGGGGCGGCGGTCGACGACCGTCTGGCCGCGGGTCGGGCCCGGGGCGAGGGAGACCTCGACCGGGAGGTGGCGGGTGGTGAGGCCGGCCGGGTCCGCGACCGCGCACACGGCACCGGCGTCCCCGAGGCCGCCGGCCGGGTCGTCGCCGTCGGGCTCGGGCGCGGACGGGCGGTGGCCCAGCAGCTCGCCGGCCAGCCGGGTGCCCGGTTCCGTGCTCGCCCGCAGCCGTCGTACGTCCGCGCCCGGCACGGCGACCCGGGTGAACACGTCGAGCCCGTACATGGTGATCGGCACCCCGGCCGTGAGCAGGACCGCCGCCGCCTCCGGGTCGTGCCAGACGTTGAACTCCGCGACCGGCGTGGCGTTCCCGGTGGCGACCGCGCCGCCCATGAACACGATCCGCTCGATGTTCCGGGTCACCTCCGGGTGGATGCGCAGGAGGAGCGCGATGTTGGTGAGCGGTGCGGTCGGGATCAGGGTGACCGGGCGCGGGGAGGCCAGGATCTCCCGGTGCAGGAGGGTCACGGCGTCCACGGGGGCGGGGGCGCGGGTCGGCGCCGGCAGACCGAGGTCGCCCATGCCGTCCGCGCCGTGCACGTGCCGGGCCGAGCGGGCCGGCTCGATCAGCGGGCGCGCGGCGCCCCGCGCCACCGGGATGTCCGGGGCGCCCGCCTGCTCCAGCACGGTCAGCGTGTTGCGGACCACCCCGTCGACGTCGGTGTTCCCGGCCACGCAGGTCACCGCCCTGAGATCCAGGCCCGGGTGGCGTACGGCGAACAGCAGGGCCAGGGCGTCGTCGACGCCGGTGTCACAGTCGATGATCACGGGCACGGCGGGCTGATCGGTCACAGCACACTCCTTCCGTCGTACCGACCCTAGATCACGACCACAGTGCAGCGCCTCGCGCCGCCACCCGGTCGGTGATGCGGTGCAGCAGTTCGGGTACCGGGAGGGGGCCCGGGCGGTGGCCGTCGCGCAGGCGTACGGCCGCCAGGCCCGCGTCGGCCTCCCGCTCGCCGATCACCGCCTGGTAGGGGACCAGACGGGCCGCGCGGATGCGGGCGCCCAGGGTGCCCTGTCCGGGGGCGGCGAGTTCGGCGCGCAGGCCCAGCGCGGACGCCTCCCGGACCACCGCCGCCGCCCGCTCCACCTGCTCCTCCGCGACCGGCAGCACGGCCAGCTGCACGGGGGCCAGCCAGGCCGGGAAGGCCCCGCCGTGCGCCTCGATGAGGTGCGCCACGGCCCGCTCCACACTGCCGATGATGCTGCGGTGCACCATCACCGGCCGGTGCCTGGCGCCGTCGGCGCCGATGTAGTGCAGGTCGAAGCGGGCGGGCTGGTGGAAGTCGATCTGGACGGTGGACAGGGTGGACTCGCGGCCGGCCGGGTCCGCGATCTGCACATCGATCTTGGGGCCGTAGAAGGCGGCCTCGCCCTCCGCCTCCTCGTAGGCCACGCCGCTCTCGGCGAGGACCTCCTTCAGCAACGCGGTGGCCCGCTGCCACAGCCCGGGGTCGGCGACGTACTTTCCGCCCTCGCCGGGCAGCGAGAGACGGTGGCGTACGGCCTCGATGCCCAGGTCGGCATAGGCGCGGGCGATCAGCTCCAGCGCCGCCCGGGCCTCGTCCACGGCCTGCTCCAGGGTGCAGAAGATGTGGGCGTCGTTGAGCTGGATGGCGCGGACGCGGGTCAGGCCGCCGAGGACGCCGGACAGTTCGGCACGGTACATGGTGCCCAACTCGGCGATGCGCAGCGGTAGTTCGCGATAGCTGTGGGAGCGGGAGCGGTAGATCAGGGCGTGGTGGGGGCAGAGGCTGGGGCGCAGCACGACCTCCTCGGACTCCTCGGGGCCCAGCCTCATCGGCGGGTACATGTCCTCGCTGTAGTGGTCCCAGTGCCCGGAGATCTCGTACAGCTCGCGCTTGCCGAGCACGGGCGAGTACACGTGCCGGTAGCCGGCCGCGCGTTCCGCCTCCCGGATGTACTCCTCCAGGGTGTGCCGTACGACGGCCCCGTCCGGGAGCCAGTAGGGCAGGCCCGCGCCCATCAGCGGGTCGGTGTCGAACAGGTCCAGCTCGCGGCCGAGGCGGCGGTGGTCGGGCAGCTTCTCGTTCATCGGGGTCTCCTCGGTGAGGGAGGCGAAACACCCCGGCGCACGACGAAACCCCGGGGCTTTCGCCCCGGGGCTTTCGGCTGCTCAGGTGTCAGCGCGCCGGGACGGTCTCCGGCGTCGTCGTGCTCTGCGGGCACTGCTGGGCGCGCTGCATGGGACGACCGTAACAGCGGCAGCGCCCGGCGGACCACAGGTTTCCCTTCCCCCCGTCCGGACACGCTGCCGGCCCCCACCCGGACGCTCTCCCCGCCCCTCACCCGGACGCTTCCCCCGCCCTCACCCGGACGGCCCGGAGCGCTGGTGGGCGGGTCCGGCCGATGGTGCCGTGAGAGCAGGCACCCCCACCGGCCCGCTCACCGGCCCACCCTCACCGGCCTGCCCAGGAGGCACCCCGATGACCGCTGCGATACGCCCCCGCGTCCGCCCCCTCGCTGCTCTCGCCGTCGGCCTCCTCACCGTCACCGGCTGCGCGGCCCTCGGCCTGGAGCGCCCGCCGACCGCGCACCAGCCCCTGCCCACCATCGACTCGCCCTCCCCCACGGCGAAGGCGTCGGCCCGGAGCGACGGGTCCACGCTCACCGACGACCAGGCCCGCGCCGCGCTCATCACGGAGACCGACCTCGGCACCCCCTGGTCAGCGACGCGCGGGGCGGCCACCTGGCGGGACGGCCTGCTGAAGGCGACCACCACGGCCGGGGAGTGCCAGCGCCTGCTCGACGCCCTCTACGCCGACGAACTCCTCGGCGCCCCCGCCCGGGTCGCCGTCGGCCTCGACGACGCCGACACCGACGCCCAGCTCCGCTACCAGATCGGTGCCCGCCGCCCGTCGGACGTCGACGCCGCGCTGGCGTGGCTGCGGACGATGCCGGCCCAGTGCGCCGAGTTCACGGCCACCACGGAGAACGGCCTGGTCGAGGACGTGCGGGTAGTCGAGGCCCCGCTGCCGGAGGTCGGGGACGTGCGCCAGGGCCTGCGCCTCGCCTTCGCCACCACGACGTCCGACGACGAGCAGTTCGTGCTGACGATGGACGTGGCCGCCGTCCGCGTCGGCGAGGACGCCTTCGCCCTCACCAACGCCGGCCTCGGCGACGTGCCGAACGACGCGACGCAGCTGGCCGTCCAGATCGGCGCGCTGCGCCTGGCGGACGTACGCAAGCAGGGCCGGGCCCTGGTCTGACCACCCCGCCCGTGCGCCCGCTTCCTGTTCCCGCCCGCCCCGGACCGGCCGGTCCACGGCCCGCCGTCTAGGGCCGCGTCATGGAGGTCCCCACCATCGGCGTCCTCCCCGTCACCAGCACCACCGAGCCTTTGTCCAACCGCGTGTACAGCCACTTCGCGTCGGCCTCGCGCAGGCCGATCCAGCCGCTGGTGGTGGCGTAGTTGCCAGGAGCCTTCGGGGCGTAGGTGAGGGCGATGACGAAGTTGGCCCGGCGCGTGTCCACGGAGAGCAGTTCGATCACCCACGGAACCGTCACCTCCTTCACGCCGCCGCTGCCGCTTCCGCCGACGTCGGTCCCGGTCTTCAGCGGCCGCACCTGGTACTTGCCGGTGACAGTGAACCGGCCGGTGGGCGTGGGCTGTTTCGGCACACCGGGGGAGACGGGCAGGGCCCGCCCGTCGACGGTCATCGTCATCTTGGTGAGGTCGACGACGGCGTCGGCGGTGGCCGGGGACGCGGTGGGAGCCGGGGGCGCGGCGGTGGCGGGGGGCGCGGTGGTGGCCGGCCCGGGGCGCAGGCTGTTGCCGGTGGCCGGCGTGGTGCGGCGGCCGGAGTCGGAGTCGTGGCCAGGGCCGACGGCCGACGTGACGGCGACGGCCGCCGCGGCGGCGACCCCGGCGATCACGACGGCCGTACGCCGGCGGCGGCCTCGCCGTAGGGCGAGGCGGCGGATCTCGGCGCCGGGGACGGGCGGGGCCACCTGGTGATCCTCGGCCAACGTATGCAGCGCACCGGACAGTTCGGCAGGATGTCCGGTGCCGTCGGGGCCGGCGTCGTAGCCGCGGTCATCGGACACGGTCGCCCTCCCTCTCCCCCTCGCGGGGGGCCAGCACCCGGGCCAGTGCCGTGCGGCCACGGGACAGGCGGGCCTTGACCGTCCCCACCGGGGCCCCGGTTTCCGAGGCTACTTGCTCCACGCTCAGGTCGCACAGATGGTGCAGGACGACGGCCATCCGCTGGGCCTCGGGCAGGGTGCGCAGCGCGGTGACGAGCGCGGCGTGCTCGGGGTCGGGTCCGGGCACGAACTCCGGCGGCGGGTTGCGCCGCACGAGTTCCAGCCACCGCCGGGCGCGGCGCCACCGGCTGACGGCCAGTCGCATCGCGACGGTCCTGATCCACGCCTCGGGCGCCCCGTCCGCGAGGAAGTCGCGCCGCCGGTCCCACGCCCGTACGAACGCCTCCTGCACGACGTCCTGCGCCTCACCGTGATCTCCGGTGAAGGCGTAGAGCTGGCCGGTCAGCCGGGGAAACGCGGCGGCGTAGAACGCGTCGAACTCGTCCTCGGTCATGCCGCCCCTGCCATCGGTACCCCAACTTCCCCGAACCTCCGTGCAACCCGGACAGCTTCGCGGTGCGTACAGATCCCGTACGCCGCACATCGAAACACATCGCAGAGGAAACCCCATGACGACCAGAGCCGGCCGCCGCCGTCCCGCCACCCGTGCCCTCCTCCACGGGGTGGCCGGCACCAAGGCGGGCAGCGCACCGACGTGAACCACCGACATCGAACCCGTCATCGCGTCCAACGCCCCTGCCGACCCACCGAGTTCGGCAGCTACGCCGCCCTCGCCTGGCCACGTCTGCTGCGCACGGCCCACCTGCTGACCGGCGACCCGGCCGAGGCCGACGCCCTCGCGCGCACCGCCCTGTCCGACGCGTACGCCCGCTGGCGGCGCATCCCGGACAACGACACCGACTTCTACGTACGACGCCTGCTGGTACGCCGCCACCTCGGCCACCGCCTCGGCCGCCGACCGCGTCCACGCCACGCGGTGCCCGCCCCACAGGCCCCGCTCACCGGCGCCCTCGCCGCCCTCCCCGCCCGCCAGCGGGTGGTACTGGTCCTGCGCCTGGGCGAGAAGCTGGGCCGGCTGGAGATCGCCGAGATGCTCGGCTGGTCGGTCGGCGCGGTGAAGTCGTACGAGCGACGGGGGTTGAAGGCCCTGGGGCAGGTGGCCGATGAGGCGTAGCCAACCGAAGCCGATAACGGGCGAGTTGAACGAGGCCTTCGCCTCGGCCGTCGGCGACGCGCCCCGCACGCCCGTCCCGCTCGCCGCCATCGAGCGCGAGGGGCGGACGCGGCGGCGCCGGCGCCGGATCACGGCGCTGCTCACCTGCTGTCTGCTGGTGCTCGGCCCGCTCGGCTACGTCGGCCGGCAGCTGGTGGCCCGGTCCGGACCCGGGCCCGTGACACCCGGAAAGTCCGTGGCTGCCGGGTCCGTGCGGGTGGTGGCGGCCGGTGAGCGCGTACGGCCGCTGTCCGGGACGGAGCTGTGGCTGACGAAGGACGGGGCGCACTGGTCGGCGCCGAAGGGCGGGGGCGAGTTCCTGCCGGTCGCGGGGCTCTCCTCGGACACCCCTGCCGTCACCCTCCGGCTGGAGGGGGTGGACGGGCGGCTGCTGCTGTCCGGCGTCCACCACGGCGGCGGACCGGCCGCCCGCGTCGAGGTGGAGACACCGTCGGGCCGCCTCCCCGGGACCGTGCTCACGCTGGCGGGCGACCCCGGCTGGGACGTCTGGTACGCGACCGCCCGGTTCACCGTCACCCGCGACAAGCGGATGCTGCTGGACACCCGGGTCACGGTGTACGACGCGGACGGCAAGGTCCTGGCGCGGGGCGGGGTGGGCTCGTGAAGCGTCTTCTCGTGCATCTGCGCCGCCGCCGGGGCCGCTGGGTCAGGCGGGTCCTTGTGGGGCTGCTCGCGCTGTTCCTCGCGCTCGTCGGCACGGTGTGGGTGGCGTACCTGCTGACGACCGTTCCCGCCCCGCACCCGGAGACGGTGAGCCAGAGCACGGTCTTTTTGGACGCGGAGGGGGAGTACCTGGGCCGGCGCGGGCCGGTGGACCGGCAGGACGTGGCCCTCGCCGAGGTACCGCGGCACGTCCAGGACGCGGTGATCGCCGCCGAGAACCGTTCCTTCCGCACGGACTCGGGCGTCTCGCCCAGCGCGCTCGTCCGCGCAGCCGTGTCCACGCTGTCCGGCGGGGAGCGCCAGGGCGGTTCGACGATCACCCAGCAGTATGTGAAGAACGCCCTGCTGAGCCCCGAGCAGTCCCTGACCCGCAAGGCCCGCGAGGCGCTGATCGCCGTCAAGCTGGACCGCACCCGCACCAAGGACACGATCCTGGAGGGCTACCTCAACACCGTGTACTTCGGCCGGGGCGCGGCGGGCATCCAGTCGGCGGCACGCAACTACTTCGGCGTGGACGCCAAGGACCTCACGGTGTCGCAGGGCGCGGCGCTCGCGGCCATCATCAACCGGCCGACGTACTACGAACGAGCGGGCGCGGACGCGAAGGTCACCGCGACACTGGAGAAGCGCTGGCGCTGGGTCCTGGACGCGATGCGCTCCTCGGGCAGCATCACGTCCGCGCAGCGCGCGTCGGCCGCCTTCCCGGCCTTCCGCTTCTACCCGCCCGGCAACACGGACGGCCAGCGCCAGTACCTGATCGACGCGGCCGCCGTGGAGGCCGCCCGCCACCTGGGCATCTCGCAGGACCAGCTGGCGCGCGGCGGCTACACGGTCCGTACGACCTTCGACCTGAGCACGCAGTACGCGGTCTCGGAGCGCGTACGCGAGCGCGCGATGAGCCTGCCGAAGGAAACCCGACTGCACGCGGCCGTGATCGCCATGGTCCCCGGCGACGGCGCGGTCCGCGTCCTGTACGGCGGCAGGGACTACGCCCACCAGCCCTTCAACGACGCCCTGTCCGGCGCGGTGGAGGCCGGTACGGCACTGCGGCCGTTCACCGGGATGCGGCTCGGTGCCCCGCTGACCGGGCTGCCGGGCACCGCGGCACCGACGCCGCTGACCGTGGCCTCGGCGTACGCGACGGCGGCGGCGGCGGGCAGGTACGCGACGCCCTACATGGTGGAGCGGATCACCCGGGGCGGCCACACCGTCTACACGGCCCACCCGGACCGGCACCGGGTCATGAGCCCCGGCGAGGCCGCGACCGCGGCGAAGTACGCCGCCGCGAGCCCGCTGCAGATGTTCACCGGCGGCGCGGGCACGGGCCCCGGCGCCCGGACCCTGTGGCAGTCGGCGTACAGCCCCCGGCTCGCCCTGACCACCGCCCTGTTCGCCGAGCATCCGGCCACCAAGGGCCACCCGGCCAGGTCGGCCCACCTGCCCGATGCGGCCGCGGATCTGGCGGCAGGGGTCCGGTCGGACGTCTTCTCGCCCGCGTCGGCGACCCCGACGCGGGGTGAGGGGTGAGGGGTGAAAGGTGACGTTCCTCCAGGTCACAGCGGCGGCTGCGCCGGAGCCGGGCCCAGGGTCGTGGTGCCGGGCGCCGTGCGGTGGCCGAGGCCCGTGCGGTAGGCGTCCAGAGCCGCTTCCACGCGGCCGGTGCGGCGCAGCAGGTCGCCGAGGAGGCGGCACAGGTCGGCCAGGTCGCCGGCCGCGCCGGCCCGTTCCAGGAGGCTGAGGGCGCGGACGTAGTGCTCCTCGGCGGCCTCGGTGTCGCGGGCGTCCTCGGCGATGATGCCGAGGAGGCGGTGTGCGGCGGCGGCGTGGACGGCGCCGCGTTCGGAGGAGAGGTCGCCGAGGACTCCGTTGAGGAGGTCGGCGGCCTCGGCCGACTTGCCGCGCCGGTGCAGGACGTCGGCGAGTTCCACGGCGGCCTGGCTGCGGTAGAGGGCGGCCCGGGTCTGGGCGAGCATGGTGAGGGCCTGGCGCAGCTCGGCCTCTGCCCGGTCCAGGTCGCCGTTCTGGGCGCAGACGTAGCCGCGCATCCAGTGGCAGTTGGCGAGTTCGGTGCGCAGCTGGAGCTGGCGGTACAGCTCGGCCGCCTTGGCGAGGGAGGCGTCGGCCTCGGCGACCCGGCCCTCGGCGAGCAGGGTGCGGGCGACCGAGCGGTGCATCCGGGCGATCAGCGCGGGGTCGGCGGCCTGCGGGGCCAGGGCCAGGGCGAACTCGGCGGCCTGGGCGGCGCGGGCGTGGGCGCCCATGTCCATGTAGGGGCCGATGGCGCTGGCGTAGAGGAGCAGCAGGGCGTCGGGGTCGTGCAGGCCGCCGCGGTTGAGTTCGTCGAGGGTGGATTCCAGGAGGTAGACGGCGTAGCGGAGTTCGCCGGCGAGGTAGTGGGCGATCGCGCGGCCGCGGACGGCCGGGACGCGGGCGGGCAGGGATTCGCCGGAGAGACGCTCCTCGGCCCGTTCGAAGTGGTCGCGGGCCTGGGTCAGCTCGCCCGTCTCCAGGGCGCATTCGCCGAGGCCGAGGAGTGCCGTGGCCTGCTCGCAGGCGAGTGAGTGGGTCTCGGCCTCCGCGAGCAGCGCGATGTACTGCTCGGCCGCCTCCTCCGCCTTGCCGTCGGCGAGGGTGCGCTGGGCCTCGGTGAGCCGCAGCCGGAGGTCGGTGGCGAGGCGGGCGGGCCGGCCGACGGCCAGCTCCTCGTAGGCGACGCCGAGCCGGTCCGCGATGTGCTGGAGCGCCTCGTCGGAGGCGCGGACCCGGCCCGCCTCCAGGGTGGAGATGTAGGCGGGTGTGTACGCCGGCTCCGCCAACTGGCGCTGGGTCAGGCCCTGTTCGGTGCGCAACTGCTGTACGCGCCGGCCTACGACCTCCGGCTCGTCCCGTTCCCGCATCCGCGGCACCCCCAACTCCCCTGTGACCCCTTGCCGTTCGACTCCGACAGCCTCTAGGTTAAGCGGCGGATTAAGCATGCTTAACACGTCGCTGTTGTTGCGAGGTCGTCGTGCTCGGTCGTACTTTCCCCCCTTACGAACGCCCCACCGCACGGTACTTGAGGGGGATGGCCGCGGCCGTCCTCGCCGTAGCGGCCCTGATCACGGCAGCGAACGCCGGCCCGGCGCGGGCGGCGGTCCCGACACAACAGACGGCACCCCTACAGCACGGCTAGGGCCGAGCGGGGCCTTTCAGAACTCGGCGGTTTCCAACTCGAAGCTCAGGGGGGCGGGGAGGGGGACGCTGAGGCCCAGCTTGTACTTGGGGCTCTTGCCGTAGTCGTCACCGGAGGGCTCGGAGTGGACGGTGACTTCGCCTTCCTCTCGATCGATGAGGAGGTAGACCGGGATGCCGGCGCGGGCGTAGCCGTGGATCTTCCTGTCGCGGTCGCGGTCGGCGGTGCTCGTCGAGGTGACCTCACTGACGAGGACCACACCCGACGGCTCGTGCCACTCCTCCTGGTCGTCGAAACTGCCTTTGGGGGCGATGACCAGGTCGGGGACGACGTGTCCGGTCTCGCAGGCGCCAGGCACGTTCAGGCCGATGCCCGTGTAACGGCCCAGCCCCTTGCCGTGATCCCTGACCTGCCCACTGAGTTCCGACACGATCTCCTCGTGCTCCCCGTTCGTCGGTGGCGTCGCGCAGATCTCCCCTTCGATCAACTCCACGCGCCAGCCCCTCGGGGCCGTCGCACTGAAGAGCTCGAAGACCTGCTGCACACTCGCACCCGTGTGGTCGGGCGCGCCGTTGTCCGCGTCGCTGTCGCCGTCAGGGTCGTCGTAAGGACCATGAATGGCCTCGCCCTGGTACCCCGGCATGATGATCGGCTCCGCCGTCGCCATGACAGACCTCCCTCGCTCAGCGCGACTCTCCCAGCGTAGACGGCAAGCCTGCCCGGCGAATCCGGAGCGATCACTCGAACGAGCGTGCTGTTACGTTTCCGCGCCGTCCGTCGCCCACAGTCACTTGCAGGCGCGGATGAAGGCAGTCCACGCACGGGGAGCCACGGCGAGGTGCCCACCGGGGTCGAGTGCGCGGATGTGGACCATGCCGTGAGGCCCCCCATGCTGACGCGGTTCATCGCCGAGTGTGACCGAGCGACTGCATGGGGGTGCCAGCCATCACACAACCGGCGTCAGCAGTTCCCGGCCGCCCAGAGGGGAACTGCCAAAGAAATCAGGGCAGTTCGTCAACCCCGGAGAAGGTTGTACGCGAGTGGCATATCTCACCACTCACCCCTGCATGGGTGGCCACGCCGTTAATGTGTGCGATCCGGTGCAGCCGCGACGAGGTCAGATGCGCTTCGTCCGGGGGGGAAGGGCAGGGGAATGACGCTGGACGCGCAGGCGCGGCCGAAGAACCGGGGGCGGCACGGCGGGGGCGGCGGACGCAGACGCCACGGCACCGAACCGGACGCACCGCGCCCCAAGCGCCGGATACTGCGCTGGACGGCTCTCACGCTGGCCGTCGTCATATGCGGCACCGCGGGCGCGGGCTACCTCTACTACGAGCACCTCAACGCCAACATCAAGAAGGCCAGGCTGAACCTCGGCGACTCCGCCGTGCCCGAGGCGACCCCGAACGCCGACGGCCAGACACCGCTGAACATCCTGCTGATCGGCTCGGACAGCCGGAACACCGCGGAGGACCTGAAGCTCGGCGGGTCCAAGGGCGACGTGGGCCGGCCGCCGCTCGCCGACGTGCAGATGCTGCTGCACGTCTCGGCCGACCGCAGCAACATGTCCGTGGTCAGCCTCCCCCGCGACACGATGATCCCGATCCCCAAGTGCACCGACCCGGACAAGAACAAGGTGTACGACGCGCTCTCGCTGTCCATGGCGAACGAGTCGCTGGGCCGCGGCGGCCCGGGCTGCACCGTCGCCACCTGGGAGAAGCTCACCGACATCCACATCGACCACTTCATGATGGTCGACTTCTCCGGCGTGGTCGACATGGCGGACGCCATCGGCGGCGTCCCGGTGTGCGTCAAGCAGAACGTCTACTCGCACACCTCCGACGGGCACGGCTCGGGCCTGAAGCTGAAGGCGGGCACCACGCCCGTCAAGGGAAAGCAGGCCCTCCAGTGGCTGCGCACCCGCTACGGCTTCGAGGACGGCACCGACATCGGGCGCACCCACGCCCAGCACATGTACATGAACTCGATGGTCCGCCAGCTGCGCGAGAACGCGACGCTGGGCAATCCCACCGAGATGCGCAGGCTCGCGGAGAGCGCGACGAAGGCGCTCACCGTGGACGAGGGCCTCGGCACGGTCAAGAAGCTGTACGACCTGACCGGGCAGCTGCAGAAGGTCCCGACCAAGCGCATCACGATGACGACGCTGCCCACCGTGCAGTGGTCGCAGAACCGCAACCGGCTGGTGCCCGCCGCCGAGGACGCCGACCAGCTCCTGTCGATGGTCCGCGACGACACCCCGCTGGACGGCCGCGCCGCGAAGCACCGGACCGAGCAGAAGTCCAAGGACCCCGCCGCCCCCGACGGCTCCCTCGCCGTGCAGGTCCGCAACGGCACCGGCACCGACGGACAGGCCCCGACGCCCCAGCGGGCCCGCACGGTCGCCCAGGTCCTCCAGGGCAAGGGGTTCACGCGCGCCGCGTCGGACCTCACGGCGGCCGCCGAGGCGAAGACCCAACTCCTCTTTCCCAGCGCCGACCTGGAAGGCGACGCCCAGGCGGTGGCCGAGGCGCTCGGCATCCCGCTGAGCCAGGTGCGCAGGTCGACCGACGTCTCGGGCGTCACCCTGATCGTCGGCGCGGACTGGCGCACCGGCGACACCTACCCGAAGTCGAAGAGCCCGACCAAGGCACCCGACACGGCCGCTGTGCTGCCCGGGAACAAGGAGGACGCGTGCATGGAGGTGCAGAAGGGGTTCACCTGGTAGACCCCGGCACCCCTGGCAGAGCGCTCCCGGCGCACGGCGCACTCTCCCTCCTACCCCGCCGGAGGCCTAGGCTTGCGCCCGTGACCTCTGCCGCAGCGCGCACCGCCCTGGACCTCACCGCCGGGCTCCCGGAGGCGGACCTGGAGGACTTCTACCGCGACCTGCACCGTCACCCCGAGCTGTCCCTGCACGAGCACCGCACCGCGGGCAGACTCGCCGGCCGGCTGGGTGAAGCCGGGTTCGAGACGGCCGAGGGGATCGGCGGCACCGGGGTCGCGGGGGTACTGCGCAACGGCGACGGACCGACGGTGCTGCTGCGCGCCGACATGGACGCACTGCCGGTGCAGGAGGAGACCGAACTGCCGTACGCCTCCGGGACGGACGGGGTGATGCACGCCTGCGGGCACGACCTGCACGTCACCTGGCTCACGGGCGCGGCCGAGGCGCTGGCCGCCGGCCGGGAGACCTGGCACGGCACCCTGCTGGTCGTGGGCCAGCCGGCCGAGGAGACCGGGGCGGGCGCGGCCCGGATGGTCGCGGACGGGCTGTACGAGCGTTTCGGGCGCCCGGACGTGCTGCTCGGGCAGCACGCGGCCCCGGGCCCGGCTGGCCTGTACGCGCACGCGCCGGGCCTGATCATGTCGGCGTCGACGGACGTGGACATCGTGGTGTACGGCCGGGGCGGCCACGGTTCGCGCCCGGAGTCGACCGTGGACCCCGTGGTGACCGCCGCCTATCTGGTCACCCGGCTCCAGACGGTCGTCTCCCGGGAACTGGCCGCGCGCGAGGCGGCGGTGCTGACCGTGGGCCGTATCGAGGCGGGCACCCGGCACAACATCATCCCGTCCGAGGCGCGCATCGCGCTGAACCTGCGCACCCAGTCCGCCCAGGTGCGCGAGCGGATGCTGGCCGCGATCCGCCGTGTCGCCGAGGGCGAGTGCCTGGCCGCCGGCTGCCCGCGCCCGCCCGAGATCACCCTCGGCGACAGCTTCCCGGCGACGGTCAACGACGCCGACACCGATGCCACGGTGGCCGCCGTGCACGGCGAGGTCTTCGGCGCGGGCACGGTGTTCGACCCGGGCCCGGCGATGGGCAGCGAGGACTTCCCGGAGCTGGCGCTCGGCTCGATCCCGTACTCGTACTGGTTCGTGACGACCACCCCGGCCGAGGTGTGGGAGAAGGCGCCCGGAACGGACTTCGAGGAGAGGTTCGCGGCCGTGCCGAGCAACCACAGCCCCCACTTTGCTCCCGACCTGTCCACAGTCGTCCCGGGTGTCCGGACGCTGGTGTCGGGGGCGCTCGCCTTTTTGTCAGTGGCATGACCTAGTCTTCGCGACCTAGTCTTCACCATATTCACTCGTCCGCCACGCACGGCTCACAGGGGACACATACAACAGCCGTGCCACGTGGCGCCCATGCCTTCATTCGTTCCGGGGGGTTCGAATCAGCGTGCGTATGCGCACTCTCACGGCTGCCACCACCCTGGCGGTCCTCTTCAGCTCGGCGGCCCTCGCCGCCACTCCGGCATCCGCCGACTCCAGCAGGATCCTGCCCGTCAAGAAGACGGGCGACATCGTGGTGGACGCCGTCCACCAGCGGGTCTTCGTCAGCGACCCGAGCAACGGAAAGATCGTCGTCACCGACTTCGGCGGGACGGTCGTCAAGCAGATCACCAGCCTGCCCGGCGTCACCGGCCTGGAGCTCTCGGCCGACTCGGGCACGCTGTACGCGGCGGTCCGTGACGCCGACGCGATCGTGGCGGTCGACACCGCGACCGACACCGAGTCCGCCCGCTACGCCGTCGGGGACCAGCCGCAGAGCGTCGCGGTGGCCGGCGGCCGGATCTGGTTCGGCTACGGCCCGTCGGGCTCCGGCGACCTCGGCTCCGTGGACCTGTCGGGCGAACAGCCCGTGATCACCCTGGAGCAGGCCAAGGGCAGCTGGTACGACGCGCCGATCCTCGACGCGGCCCCGAACTCGGCGGTCCTGGTGGCCGGTCAGACCGGCAGCAGCTCCGCGACGGTCGTCTCGTACGACGTCGCGTCCGGCACGCCGAACCGGCTCGCCTCCGTAGGCGCGGGCGAGTACATGAAGGATCTCGCAGTCACGCCGGACGGCAAGGACGTCGTCGTGGCCAGCGGATACCCGTACAGCCACCCGGTGTTCAAGACCGCCGACCTGACGCCGGACGGCAGCTACGCCAGCGCCACCTACCCGAACGCGGTGGCCGTCGCCGGGGACGGCACGGTCGCGGCCGGCGTCGACGGCTGGTACAACCCGGACGTCTTCGTCTACAAGCCGGGCGCCACCACGTCGGTGCGGGAGTACGACTTCCCGAACACCGGCCACACCAGCGGCGCCGACGAGCTGGCCGACTCCGGGCTCGCCTGGGCGCCGGACGCCTCCCGTCTGTTCGCGGTGTCGTACAACAGCGACGGCGTCTACACCCTGCGCGTCCTCGACGGGCCCACCAGGGCGACCACCGCCATCACCGTGGACGCCCCGGCCACCGCCGCCCGCGCCAAGAAGCTCACCGTCAAGGGCAAGGTCTCCTCCAAGGTGGCCCTACCCGCCGGCACCAGGCTGACCGTCACCCGCACCGACCTGGACTCCCCGAACGGCAAGACGCTGCCCTCGGTGACCACCAGGGCCGACGGCACCTACTCCTTCACCGACACCCCGCCGGCCGGCGGCAAGGTGAAGTACAAGGTGGCCTACGCGGGCGACACCGGCCACGCGGCGGGCTCTGGCACCGACACCGTGGACGTCTCCCGCGCCAAGCCGACGCTGTCGATCAACAACAACGGCAAGGTGTACTCCTACGGCAAGGACGTGAAGTTCACGGCCCACCTGGGGACGACGTACAAGAACCGCACGGTGGAGATCTGGGCCGACCCGTCCGGTTCCGACCAGCCGAAGAAGCGGGTGAAGTCCGGCAGGGTCGACTCCCACGGCAACCTGTCGGTCACCCTCGACCTGAAGCGGGACACCACGGTCACCGCGAAGTTCGCGGGCGACGCCCGCTGGCAGCCCCGCTCGGTCTCCAGCTGGACCGGCGCCCAGGCGAGCATCTCCACGTCGGTCAGCGGCCACTACAAGGCGAGGAGCACGTGGGGTCACACCTACTACTTCTTCCACAAGACCAAGAACCCGCTGATCACGACGAAGATGTCGTACTACAAGGACCGCAAGCAGAAGTTCGAGTTCGAGGTGTACTACCAGGGCAGGTGGTACCCCGGCGACCCCGCGTACTTCGCGCTGGGCACCGACGGCGTGTCCAGGGTGAACATCACCGGCGACCACGGCCAGGACGTCGGCTGGCGGTTCCGGGTCCGCTCGTCGTACATCGACGGCTCCTCCGGTGACACCGTGAACTCCACGACGCACGGCGCCTGGAAGTACTTCACCTTCACCAGGTGAGCCGCTGCTGATCCGCTACTGAGCTGCCTGGAGCTGCCGCAGGTGCCGCTGGACGTTCTCCAGCGCGCCCTGCCGGCGGCCCGGCACCCGTAGCCTCAACTCCGCGAGCGCGGGCCCGAGTTCACGGGCCCGCGCCGTGTCCCTGATACAGCTCCACTGGTGGTGGGCCCGGTCGACGGCCGCCTCCACCGCGGGCGCGTCCGGCGCCTGCCCGGCGGCCAGCCGCACCCCGGCGACCCTCAGCCAGGCCCGGCAGCTGCGCGCCGCGTCCCCCGCGAACATCGCGAGATCGGCCCGCACTTCGGCCCAGTGCAGCGCCTCGTCGGAGGCCGGCCCGCAGGCGCGTACGGCGGCCTGCTCGTGCCCGGCGGCCAGCCCGTCGGCCTCACCGTGCCGGCCTGCCTGGACGGCGGCACTGAGGGCGGCGTGGGGATCACCGCTCTGCGGAGGCCGCGCGGTGAGCAGGATGTTCGTCGCCGCTTCGTCCGCGATCCGGGCCAACGCCTGTTGGTGCAACTGCTCCAGCGGCGGCCGGTGTCCACTGCGCAACAGCGTCGCCACCGCCTTCATGTACGACGGCTCGGCCAGACCCCGCCGGCCGGAGGGGGGTGCGATACGACCGTAGACCGCGCTGGTGCGGCCCGAGTCGAGCGGCTGCCGGGCAAGGTACTGCCAGGTCTCCGCGTCCGCGTGCAGGTCGACGAAGAGGGCCGTGGCCCCCGCGGAGCGCAACCGCAGTTCCTCCCGGATCCAGTGCCAGGGCAGGGCCGTGTAGCGGACGGTGGCCGGGGCCGTGCGGGCCAGGGCCAGGTGGGGCTGGTGCTGGCGGCGGTCCAGGTGGAGTTGCCCGGTGATGTACACGGTGAGCGGTCCGGGCGCGGCCGCGGCGGCGCGCAGCCGGGTGAGGACGGCCTGCGGCTCCAGCGGGTCGGCGAGTTCGACGACGTTCGCGGTGTCGGTGCCGGACAGCACGGCAGGGGCGACCGCGGCCAGCACGGGCAGCACCCCGGCCGCGTCCACCAGCCGCCCCCTGCCCACCGGCGAGGCCGCGAGCAGCAGCACGGTTCCGGGCATCGTCCCTCCCCTTTGAAGTGCTCTCCTTTCTTCGCAAGCTCAGGAAGGAGATTCCCACCTACCTTACGGCGGCGGGCTTGACGCGTTTCCGCGCCTGCCGACTGCACCATCCAGCAGCCGGGATCGCCACGAGGCCGATCCGGTACAGGTGCAAGATGTTCCTGGCTGCGTTCCAGTCGGCGTTCGCATCGAAGCCGCAGTCAGGCTTCTTGCATGCGAACGTGGCCGGGTCCTCCCGGCTGCCCGTTCCAGGCGCAGCAGCTTGGCTTTCTCCTTCGGGGTGAGCCACGTGTCCCGGTCGGCCGTGCCGTCCGGGAGTCGTTGGAATCCGAATCCCGAGGTACGCACCGGTCGTCATGTCATCCACAACCTCACCGTCGTGAAGCAGTACATCGAGCGGCAGCAACGCCCCGTGACGCAAGGGAACAGTGCGGCCCCGTGGCCGCGGCCGAGTTCTGAGCAGGCTTGAGATGCGCTTCACCACCGCCCTAAGAGCGGCGCACTGCGCAAGATCAGAGGTAGATCGCCCTACCGTCAGCACCGTAACCGCTGCTGCGAAGGCGTGTCTCAGGACCGCAGACGTCCCCGTACGGGGCCTTCGCCCGCCGCCCGCCGCACGGCGAACACCGTGGTGTCGTCGCCCAGGTGGCCGCCGCTGTGCCTCAGCACGCCGTCGCGGACCCGGCGTACCAGCCGCCGCGGCTCGGCCCGGCCCGGGTCGGCCGCGACCGCCCGGGTCACCTCGTCGGCCAGCGGGTAGAACCCGCCGGCCGCGTCCCGCGCCTCGGTCACCCCGTCGGTCACCAGCAGCAGGGTCTCCGCGGGCCCGAACGGCACCCGGTGCAGCGTCGGGCCGTCGGCCACGAGGTCGCCGAGCCCGAGCGGCAGTCCGTCGCCGCTCGGCAGGGCGCGGACCCCGTGCGGGCCGACGGCGAGCGGGGGCTCGTGACCGAAGTTGATCATCTCGACCGTGCCCGGGTCGTCCTCGGGGAAGCCGAGCAGGACGGCGGTGGCGAAGCGGTCGCCGTCGTCCCGGCCGAGGGCGGTGGTGTGCCGGCAGTGGCGCCGCATGCGCACCTCGAGACGCTCGGCGACGGTCGCCAGCTCCGCCTCGTGGTAGCCCGCCTCCCGGAAGGTGCCGAGCAGCACGGCCGCCGTCTCCACCGCGCCCAGCCCCTTGCCCTGCACGTCCCCGACGAGGACGCGGGTGCCGTGCGGGCCGGGCTGGATGTCGTAGAAGTCGCCGCCGACCCGGGCGTCCACATCCGCGGCCAGATACACGCCCGCGTGCTCCAGGCCCGCCCAGACCGGCGGCAGCGGGCGCAGCACGGTACGGCGGGTGGTCTCGGCGATGTCCCGGATGTGCAGCATCTGCCGCTCGCGGCGCACCCGCACGGCGGAGGCCAGCGTGGCGAGGGCGCCGCCGAGGGCGACCAGGACGAAGTCGGCGAGTCCGGCCTGGTACTCGTCGGGCCAGGCGCTGTCCACGACGATGTACGTCACCACCGACAGCCCGGCGAAGGCGGCCGTCGCCCACACCCCGCAGATGGCGGCGGCGATGCCGGGGACCAGGACGATCCAGGAGATGATCCGGAACCGCTCGGTGGTGTTGAGGTCCACCAGCGTGATGCCGAGGTACAGCAGCAGGGGCGGCACCCATGCGATGCTCCGCCCCCGGATCCGCAGCAACTGCCGCCGTTTCCGGTACTCCAGGTCGGTCACGGCGGGCAGCCCTCCATGTCCTTCAGCGAAGCACGGGAACACACCGGCCGCATCCGGGCCCGCTGCACTCTTCCGGCCGACTTGCCAGGGCGTACCCGCAGGTGTGCTCTGGAAGGCGGGGGCGAGGAGAGAGAGGAGCGCTCTCATGGCTCATGCGGCACCCTCGGCCGGCGGAGTGTCCCGGCCCACCACCCGTCCGGCCGTGACCCGCGGCCGGACGCCCGACATCTTCGACGCGCGCACCCACCGGATCGCCAGGGTGGCCGTACCGGTCCTGCTGGGGCTGGTCTACGGCTACTGGGCCGCGGCCAACAACCGTTCCGGTGGTCCCATCACCGGCTGGAACGTGCTGTTCGGGTTCGTCACGGCCCTCGTGTTCGCGGTGGCGCTCTTCGCCCTGCTGACGGTGGCCCCGCGGCTGCGGCGGGAGGTGCACGCACTGGCCTGGACCGCGTTCGTGGGCTGTGCCTTCGGGTTCCTGTACAGCCAGAGCGGCGCCTCGATCCTGCGGTCCGTGGGCATGTCGCTGGCGATCGCCGCGGTCACCTTCGTGGTGTTGTTCTACCGGTTCTACACGCGCGAGGACGCGGCCGGACATCGCGTCCGCTGAGCATCGGCCGAGCGTGCGGCACGCGCGTGGGCCCCCGGCCGGAGAACGACCGGGGGCCCACGCACTCCCCTGTGATCCCACCTCACCAGCACCAGGAAACACCCGTTCGGGTCAGCCCTCCACCGGAGAGCGGAATCTCCTGCTCCGCCAGTCGGCGCGGCCGTTCGGCTTGACCTTTCCCCCGAACGCAGTCGTACCGGTCGCCGTTCGGGCCCAGGGGTCCTTGCCTGGAAACGTGCCCCCACGCCTCAGGAGCGTCCTGTCGGCCGTACTGATCGCCCTGTCCTGTCTCCTCGTGCCGTTCGGCGCGCTGGCGGCCTGGGCGTCGTACGGGCTCACCGACACGGGCCGGTACGTCACCGCGATGGCCCCGCTCGCCTCCGACCCGGACGTGCGGGAGGCCGTCGCGGAGACCGTCGGGGACGGCATCCTGCGCGAGGTGGACCAGCGGATGGACGTCCGCCCGATGCGCGGCTCGGTCGCCCCGTTCGTGCACGACGCGGTCCGCTCCTTCACCCAGACCCGCGCCTTCCGGCTGGCCTGGGACACCGGCAACCGGGTGACGCACGACGCGGTCCTGCGCGCCCTGCGCGAGGAGGACCCCGCCGAGGAGGCGTACGAGCGCCCGGTCACCGTCGACTTCGCGCCCGTCACCGCCCAGGTCAAACAGCAGCTCGCCCACGACCACGTGCCGCTGGCCGCGCGCATCCCGGTGGAGCACACCGCGGTGCCCGTGCTCCCGGCGCGCGAGGTGGCCCAGTTGAGGAAGGGATTCCACGTGCTCGAAGTCGCCGGCTTCTGGCTCCCCGTCGCGGCCATGGTCTTCGCCGTCGCCGGGATCGCCCTGGCCGTCCACCGCCGCCGCGCGATCGTGGCCACCGCGCTGGGCGCGGCCCTGGGCGGCGCCCTGCTCGGCCTCGCCCTGGCCGTCGGCCGCAGCCTCACCCTCGCGGGCCTGCCCGCCGACGCGCCCCATCCGGCCGCGGGCGCGATCTACGACGCCCTGACCGGCACCCTGCGCACCGTCGCCTGGCTGCTGCTGGGCCTCGGTCTCGCGGTGGCCCTGACGGCCTGGCTCACCCGGTACCTGCGGCTGCCCCGGCCCGCGCGACGCCGGCGAGGGTCCGCAGTGCCCGCGCCAGCTCCGGCTCCGGAGCCGACGCGAGCCCGAGTCTGACGGCGTCCGGGGTGCGGCTCGGATCGACGCAGAAGGCCGTACCCGGTGTGACGGCGATCCCGTGCGCCCGCGCGGCGGCGGTGAAGGTGTCCGCCCGCCAGGGCGCGGGCAGCTGCCACCAGGCGAAGTAGGCGGCCGGATCGGACCGCACGGCGAACCCGCCCAGCTCCTCGGCGACCAGCCGCTGCCGCCGCGCCGCGTCCCGCCGCTTGGCCTCCACCAGCCGCGCCACGGTCCCGTCGCCGATCCACCGCACAGCCGCCTCCAGCGCGAAGGAGCCCGCGCTCCAGCCCCCGGACCGGACGGCCCGGGCCACTGCCTCGGCCCGCCCGGCCGGTACGGCGGCGAACCCGACCGTGAGTCCCGGCGCGACCCGCTTGGACAGCCCGTCGACGACATGGACGAGCCCCGGGGCGAGGGCGGCGAGCGGGGGTTCGCCACCCTCGTGCAGGAAGGACCAGATCCGGTCCTCCACGACCGGTGTCCCCAGCCTGTGGACGACCTCGGCCAGTTCGGCCCGCCGCGCGGTGCCCATGGTCAGCGAGGTCGGGTTGTGCAGCGTCGGCTGGAGGTAGAGCGCGGACAGGGGAGCGGTGCGGTGGGCGGCCGCGAGCGCCTCGGGGAGCACCCCCTGCGCGTCGGCCGCGAGCGGTACGAGGGTGCTGCCCAGCCGCGCCGCGATCTCCTTGACCAGCGGATACGTCAGTGGTTCGACGCCGACACGGCCACCCGGCCGTACCAGGGAGGCGAGGGTGGCCGCGATGGCCTGGCGGGCGTTGCCGGTGAACAGGATCCCCTCGGGGTCGGGCCGCAGGCCGCCGGCGGCCAGCAGTCCGGCGACCGCTTCCCGCGCCGCCGCGGTGCCGTCGGCCGGGGCGGGCCGCAGCGCCTCGGAGAGCACGTCCGGCCGCAGCAGCGGAGCCAGAGCGGGGGCCAGCAGCTCCGCCTGCCCCGGCGCGGACGGGTAGTTGAGCTCCAGGTTCACGGGCGCCCCGCCCGCCGCCTCGGTCAGCGCCCGCCCCGGCTGCGCGTCCGGCTCGGTGGCCCGGACGAACGTGCCGCGCCCGACCTCGCCCACCACCAGTCCGCGGCGCCCCAGTTCGGTGTACACCCGCCCCGCGGTCGAGGGCGCGATCCCGTGCCGCCGGGCGAACGCCCGCTGCGGAGGCAGCCGTTGCCCCGGCCTGAGCCGGCCGCCCCGGATGTCGCCGGCTATCCGGTCGGCGATACGCCGATAGTCGTCCACAAGTCCCCCTGTCGTACCGGTACGTCGAGCCCGTCGCATTGCACCGAGAGCAAAGATTTTATTGCACCGAGAAGTTGAGGCCCCCTAGGGTCGATCACATGCCGCCCTTCCTCTCGTACGAGGACAAAAACCCCGGAGACTCCTCCCGGGTACCCCTCGTCCTCGTCCACGGACACCCCTTCGACCGCACGATGTGGGCCCCGCAGCTGGCCGCCTTCTCCGCAGGCCGCCGGGTGATCGCCCCCGACCTGCGCGGCTACGGCGCCTCCCCCGTGACCCCCGGCACCGTCCCGCTCTCCCGCCACGCCCAGGACATCGAGGAACTGCTGGGCTTCCTGGAGGCCGACTCCTTCGTGCTGGCCGGGCTCTCGATGGGCGGCCAGATCGCCATGGAGTGCTACGACCGCTTCGGCGACCGCGTCCGGGGCCTGGTCCTCGCGGACACCTTCCCCGACCCCGAGACGCCCGAGGGCAGGCACGGCCGGCGCGCCATGGCCGACCGGCTGCTCGCCGAGGGCCTGCGCGGCTACGCCGACGAGGTCCTGGAGAAGATGGTCGCCCCGTACGCCGACCCCGAGGTCAAGGCCCACGTCCACCGCATGATGACGGCCACCTCACCCGAGGGCGCGGCGGCCGCCCTGCGCGGCCGCGCCGAACGCCCCGACTACCGGCCCCTGTTGACCAGGGTCACCGTGCCCGCGCTGGTCGTGGTCGGCGCCGACGACACGTACACGCCGGTGGCGGACGCCGAGGCGATGCACGCGGCACTGCCCGACTCCGTGCTGCACGTGGTCGGGGGAGCGGCCCACATGCCGAACCTGGAGCGGGCGGAGGAGTTCAACGGGGTGTTGGGGAAATTCCTGACCGCGGTCGACTCGCGCTCGTAATCTCGGGGCGTGACGCATGGCCCTGGACGCAGACTCGGTTCCTGGTCCGCCGCCCTCCTCCTCGCCGGGGTCAGCGTGATCGTCGGCTGCCGGGTGGCCGGGACCGACGGCATCACGCCCGTGCCGCAGCTGCTCGCCTTCCTGCCCTGGCTGCTCGTGCCGACCGGCCTCGCCCTGCTGTGCGCCCTGCTCGCCCGCTGGTGGCCGGGGCTGGTGTGGGGAGTCGCCGTACTCGGCCTGCTGGCCTGGTACCTGGAGCCGTACGGGAAGACGAGCGAGCCCGGCGGGCAGCCCCTCGCCTCCCTGCGCGTGCTGACCTCGAACGTCGAGTTCGGGCGCGGTACCCCCGCCCTCGTCCCGCAGATCCGCCGCCACCACCCGGACCTCGTCTTCGTCGAGGAGTGCGAGTACACCTGCCAGGCCATGCTGGAACGGGACTTCTCCGCCACCTACCCGCACCGGCAGGCCGTGGCCGCGGGCGGCTCCCGGGGCTCCCTCGTCCTGAGCCGCTTCCCGCTGAAGGCGACGGCCGGCGTCCCCGGCACGATGGGCATGCCCGGAGCCGTCGCCGACGTACGCGGCCACGCCGTACGCGTCCAGCTCGCCCACCCGATGCCCCCGCTCCCCGGGCAGGTGGGCCTCTGGAAACGGGAACTCGGCCGGCTCCGCACCTTCGCCGCGGCCGACCCCCGCACCCCCACCATCCTCGCGGGCGACTTCAACGCCTCCCAGGACCACGCGGCCTTCCGCCGCATCCTCGACACCGGCCTGACCGACGCCGCCCGCCTCGCCGGCCACGACCGCACCCCCAGCTGGCCCTCCCGCACCGCCTCCGTCATCGGCGCCCAGATCGACCACGTCCTGCTCTCCCCGGACTTCTCCGCGACCGACGCCCGCTTCCTGCGCCTGGCCGGCACCGACCACCGCGCGCTAGTCGTCGACATCACGCTCCACCAGCGCAGATGACCCCGGGCCCGCCGGAGCGAAGCGGTCATAATGGGCGCATGTCCCGCGAGTTCCCGATCGGCCTCACCCCTCCCGACTGGCTGGTCCGGAACCTCCAACCCCACCGGGCACCCCTCAACGGGGCCGCGATGGCCCGGGCCGCATTCGCGATGGCCCTCCCCCTGGCGATCGGGCTCGCGGCCGGACAGCCGGCCTACGGCGCGCTCGCCTCCATGGGCGCCCTGTCCGGCGTCATCAGCGACACCGCCGACGCCTACCGCCTGCGCATCCTCAACATCGCGGTCCCGCAGCTCTTCGGCGCCGTCGGCGTCACCCTGGGTTCCCTCGTGTACGGCCAGGGGTGGTACGCGGTCGCGGCCGTCACCGGCGTCGCCCTGCTGTCCGGGATGATCTCCACCATCGGCGCGGTGGCCTCCGTATCGGGACTGCTGCTGCTCCTGAACGCCGTGATCGGCGCGGGGCTTCCGCTCCCCGGACCCTGGTGGCTGCCCCCGGCCCTGATGGCCGGCGGCGGTCTCCTCGTCCTCGCCCTGGCGCTGCTCGCCTGGCCGCTGCGGGCGGGGGTACCGGAGCGGGCCTCGGTCGCGGCGGCGTACCGCGAGGTGGCGGCCCTGCTGGCCGCCTGCGGCGACCAGGACCACTACGTCACCACCCGCTACGAGGTCACCCAGTCCCTCAACCAGGCCTACGACCTCGTCCTCGCCCACCGCGCCCGCCACCACGGCCACAGCCGCGAACTCACCCGCCTCCTGGCCCAGTTGAACGCGATCACCCCGGTGGTCGAGGCGGCACCCGCCGTCCACCTGGCCGGCCGCCCACTCCCGCCTGAGGTCCCCGAAGCGCTCCGCCACCTGGCCCACGCCATCGAGACCGGCTTCACGGGCCCCATATCCCTGCCGCCCCTCCCCGCCCCCACCACCGAAACGGCCCGGGCCGTCGACCACGCCCTGCGCCACACCGCCGAGGTCGTCACCTCCCCCGACGTCGACCCACGCGGTATCGACGACCGCCTGGGCCGCCCGGCCGCGCTCGGCATCCGCACGGCCCGAGCGGCCCGCACCCTCGTCCTCTCCGCCAACTCCTGGCGCTACGGCCTGCGCCTCGCCGTCTGCATCGGCCTCGCACAGGCCCTGGTCTCTCTCGTCCCCGTCCCCCGCTCCTACTGGGTGGCCCTGACGATCACCTTCGTCCTCAAGCCCGACTTCGGCTCGGTGTTCTCAAGGGCCCTGCTGCGGGCGCTGGGCACGGTGGTGGGCCTGGGGGCCGCGGCGGCGGTACTGGCGGAGGTGCCCCGGGGCTGGTGGGACGTCCCCGTGATGCTCCTGCTCGCCCCGCTGATCCCAGCCCTGACGCCGCGCGGCTACGGCTACCAGACGGCGGCGATCACCCCGGTGATCCTGCTCCTCTCGGACATCCTGAACCACCAGGGCACGGCCCTCCTGCTGCCCCGCCTCCTGGACTCCCTCATGGGCTGCGCGATCGCCCTGGTCTCCGGGTACCTCCTCTGGCCGGAGAGCTGGCGCACCCGGGTCGGCGACCGCCTGGCGGACGCGGTGGCCGACACGACGGCGTACGTGGAGGCGGCGTTCGGCCCGGACACCGAACCGGCCGCCCGCGCCCGCATGCGCCGCCGCCTCTACCGCGACCTTTCGGCCATCCGCACGGAGTTCCAGCGGGCGCTGAGCGAACCACCGCCCACCGGCCGCCGCGCCGCGGCCTGGTGGCCGCTGGTGGTCGCGGTGGAACGCATCGTCGACGCCACGACGGCGGCCCGGGTCCGGGTCCGCCACGGCGCCCCGCCCCCGTCACCCGCCGAGATCCACCAGGTGGCCCTGCAACTGCGCGAACTGTCGGAGGCCGTACGCGGGACGGAAACGCTCACCGCGGTCCGCACCGACCTCACCGGACCCTCGGGCAGTGTTCTGGAACCCCTGCGCCAGGAAGTGGCGGCAGCACGCGCCATCGCGACGCCGCACTGACGGTATCCACCAGCGACCGAATCGCAACCCTGGGCCGCTAACCTTACGTGTCCGTCCTGGCCAGGGATTAAACGGACACCAACTCACGCGAAGGGTTGCGCACATGGGCATTCTCACTCTCCTGCGGAACGCATTCGGCCGCTCCCGCAAGGGACGAACCGCCGAGGCAGAGGGTGCAGACCGCAGCCTTTCCGATTCTTCTCCCACGGCTCCCCCCGAGGCATCCCCTCAGGTCCCCGAGCCCCGCACGTCCTCCCCCGAGACACACGACCTGGTCTCCGCAGCCTTCGACCAGGTATCGGTACCCAGGCAGGCAACGGAGCCGACGCCGAACACGCCCGCCGAAGCGACCGAGGTCGCGACT
>NZ_JBEXYL010000004.1:0-112452 GCF_040630895.1 Streptomyces sp. NPDC005728 | reverse complement strand
TGAGCCGGCGACGGAGGTCGTGGCTGAGGCTGAGCCGGTGGCAGAGGTCGTGGCTGAGCCGGCGACGGAGGTCGTGGCTGAGGCTGAGCCGGTGGCAGAGGTCGTGGCTGAGCCGGCGACGGAGGTCGTGGCTGAGGCTGAGCCGGTGGCCGAAGTCGCGGCGGAGCCTGAGCCGGTGCAGGAGGCTGAGCCCGAGCCGGTGGCCGAAGTCGTGGCTGAGCCGGTAGCCGAGGTCGCGACTGAGCCGGTGACCGAGCCCGTGGCGGAGCCTGCGCCGGTGGCCGAGCCGGTGGCAGAGGTGAAGCCCGAGCCGGTGGCGGAGGCCGAGCCGGTGGCAGAGGTTGTGGCTGAGCCGGTCGCCGAGGTCGTGGCTGAGCCGGTGATCGAGGTGGAGCCGGAGCCCCTGGCTGAGGTCGACCCCGAGCCGGTCGTAGAGGCGGTGTCGGAGGCGGTCGTGGAGGCCGAGCCCGAGCCGGTCGTAGAGGCCGTCTCCGAGGCGGAGGCTGTCGGCGAGCCTGAGCCCGTGGCTGAGACCGCCCCGGAGCCGGCGGCCGCCGATGGCGGGGACGCCCCACAGGGGCCACCCGCAGTCGACGACGAAAGCAGCACGGGTGGTGCGGGTGGGAACGAAATCGCCGCCGAAGGCGAAGCCGAGGCGGTGGCCGAGGTGAAGCCGGAGCCCGCGGCCGAGGTCGAGCCCGAGCCCGCCGAGGAGGCCGAGCTCACCCCCGCCACCCCCCTCACCCGCGTGAAGTCCCGCACCCCCTCCCTCACCACCGCCTACAAGGCCGCCGCCACCACCCTCAAGAAGACCGACCTCACCGGCACCCGAGCAAAGCTCTACCTCGTGCTCGACCGCTCCGCGAGCATGCGCGCGTACTACAAGGACGGCTCCGCCCAGGCCCTCGCCGACCAGACCCTCGCCCTCGCCGCCCACCTCGACCCCGAGGCCACGGTCCACGTCGTCTTCTTCTCCACGGAGGTCGACGGCACCACCGACCTCACCCTCGCCCCGGACCACGAGACCAAGATCGACGACGTCCACGCCGGCCTCGGCCGCATGGGCCGTACCAGCTACCACGCCGCCGTGGACGCCGTACTCACCCACCACGAGAAGAACGCGGCCCCCGCCACCCCCGCCCTGGTGATCTTCCAGACGGACGGCGCCCCCGACGCGAAGACCCCCGCCACCCAGTCCCTCACCGAAGCCGCGAAGAACCACCCCACCGTGTTCTTCTCCTTCGTCGCCTTCGGTGAGCACGACAACAAGGCCTTCGACTACCTCCGCAAACTGAAGACCGACAACACGTCCTTCTTCCACGCGGGCCCGACCCCCCGTGAGCTGACGGACACGGAGCTGTACGAGGGCGTCCTCGCGAACTGGCGCCCGTAACCCCTCGTAACTCTCCGCACACCCCGCCCCACCCCCGTGCCGCCCGCTTCTCATCCCGTAAAACGGGAAGCGGGCGGCATACACACGTCGGCTACGATTTCAAGGTTCGTACACGTAGCGACCTGGGAGCAGCCCGCGATGGCTCGACACCTCATGACCAGCGCCCTTCCGTACATCAACGGGATCAAGCACCTGGGCAACATGGTGGGGTCCATGCTCCCTGCGGACGTGTATTCCCGGTACCTCCGCCAGCGCGGCCACGACGTCCTGTACATCTGCGCGACGGACGAGCACGGCACCCCCGCCGAGCTGGCCGCCAAGGAGCAGGGCCTCCCGGTGGCCGAGTTCTGCGCCCAGGCGCACGACGCCCAGAAGGCGGTCTACGACGGCTTCGCGCTGGCGTTCGACTATTTCGGCCGCAGCTCCAGCCCGGAGAACCGCGAGATCACCCAGCACTTCGCCCGCCGGCTGAACGAGAACGGCTTCATCGAAGAGCGCGCGATCCGCCAGGTCTACTCGCCCACCGACGGCCGTTTCCTGCCGGACCGCTACGTCGAGGGCACCTGCCCCCACTGCGGCTACGACAAGGCCCGCGGCGACCAGTGCGAGAACTGCACCCGGGTCCTGGACCCGACCGACCTGATCAACCCGCGCTCCGCGATCTCCGGCTCCACGAACCTGGAGGTCCGCGAGACCAAGCACCTCTTCCTCCTCCAGTCCAAGCTGCAGCACGAGGTCGAGGAGTGGGTCTCCCGGCACGAGGAGGACTGGCCTCAGCTCGCCTCCTCCATCGCCCGCAAGTGGCTGAACGAGGGCCTGCACGACCGCGCGATCACCCGTGACCTGGACTGGGGCGTCCCGGTCCCGGCGGACACCTGGCCCGAGCTGGCGGCCGAGGGCAAGGTCTTCTACGTCTGGTTCGACGCCCCGATCGAGTACATCGGCGCGACGAAGGAATGGTCCGACCAGGACCCGGAGAACCGCGACTGGAAGTCCTGGTGGTACGACGTCGACACCGACGTCCGCTACACGGAGTTCATGGCGAAGGACAACGTCCCCTTCCACACGGTGATGTTCCCGGCCACCGAGCTGGGCGTGCGCGAACCGTGGAAGAAGGTCGACTACGTCAAGGCCTTCAACTGGCTGACGTACTACGGCGGCAAGTTCTCCACCTCGCAGAAGCGGGGCGTCTTCACCGACCAGGCCCTGGAGATCCTCCCCGCCGACTACTGGCGCTACTTCCTGATCGCCAACGCCCCGGAGTCGGACGACTCGTCCTTCACCTGGGAGCACTTCACCGCCACGGTGAACAAGGACCTCGCCGACACCCTCGGCAACTTCGTCAACCGCGTCCTGTCCTTCTCCCGCAAGCGCTTCGGCGACGACGTGCCCGCCGGCGGCGAGCCGGGCGAGGCGGAGGCCCGCCTCGGCGAGGAGATCGCGTCCCTCCTCGCGGAGTACGAGTCGCACATGGAGACCCTCCAGTTCCGCAAGGCGGCCGCCGCCCTGCGCGCCCTGTGGTCGGCCGGCAACTCCTACCTGGAGGAGAAGGCCCCCTGGCTGGAGATCAAGACCGACAAGGACGCCGCCGCCCTGACGCTGCGTACGGCGATGAACCTGATCCACCTCTACTCGGTGGTCTCGGAGCCCTTCATCCCGGCGACGGCGAAGACCATGCGTGAGGCGTTCTCCCTGGAGAACGACACCGCGGCCTGGGCCACCCCGGAGACGGCGAAGGCCCTCGCCTCCGTCCCCGCCGGCACCCCCTTCACGGTCCCGCCGGTCCTCTTCGCCAAGCTGACGGACGAGGACCTGGAGACGTACAAGGAGCGCTTCGGCGGCGACCCCGCCTGAGTCACGGTCAACGGGAAGGGCCCCGGCGCGGGATGCGCCGGGGTCCTTCCCGTGCCCGGACCTCGTCCCGTCCGGGCATCGGCTCACTTGACCAAGTAGCCGCCGAAGGCGCGGTACTTGGCCGTCAGCCCGACCGTCTTCGGGCCGATGGAGACGACCCCGCTGGTGGTCAGGCCGGCGCTGCCGGACTTGAAGTACCAGACGTTGCCCTCAGTGATGTTCTCGGAACGCGTACCAACGGCGAGTTCACTACGTCCGTCCCCGTTCATGTCGACCAGGGAGATCTGCGTGCCGAACATGTCGTACGGCTCGTTGACGCCCGGCACCCCGGCGGTGTTCTGGTGCCAGGACACCGAGCCGGTGCCGGTCAGGCCCTTGGACGACCCGCGCAGCACGGTCACCGCGCCCGTCGTCCTGACCCCGGAGATGCTCTCCTGCATCACTCCGATCGCGATGTCGCCGTAGCCGTCCCCGTTGAAGTCGGCCTTCTTGCCGGTCGCCGGTGCCTTGGAGTTCGGCACGGCACAGGCGGGACCGCCCGCGCCCAGGACGGCCGTGCCCACCGACACGACGGTGGCGGTTGCCAGCACGGCCAGTCTCCGAACTCTGTGCATACGTCCGTCCTTTCCTCCTGCGTCAGTCCGGGGACATCTGCCGTTCAGATCAGGGCTGCGCCACAGGAGACAGACGGAGGATGCGAACGGTTGTACGACGTGGCCGGGCTACTTCAGGACGCCCGCGCCCGTCGTGGTGGCCAGCTCGGTCGGCAGGTTCTTCGCCGACGTCTCCAGGCCCGCGGTGAGCGCCGGCGTCCAGTTCACCGTCGTCCTGATCTTCTTGGACGAGGCGGCGTTGTAGGCGGCGACGAGGTCGGTGGCGGTGCCGTTGACGAGGTTGCCGCCGCCGGCCACCGAGCCGGTGCCGTCGCCGCTCAGCAGCTTGGAGATCTTCTGGGAGGCGGAGGTCCTCCAGTAGTTGTTCTCGGCCACGACCTGGGCCTTCGCCCGGGAGTTGATGCTGTACTGCACGACGTAGCCGTTCAGCGTGGGCGTGTCGTAGACGTTGTTGTAGAGGTGGATCTGACCGATGCGGGCCAGCGGCGCCCGCTGGACGATCCCCTTCCACACGTTGTGGTGGATGGACACCCGCAGCTTGCCGGTGCTGTCCTTGTCGCTGCTGCCGATCAGCATCGTCTTGTCGTGGTTGGTGAACTGGTTGCGCTCGACGGTCACCAGGTCCGAGCCCTTGGTGATGTCGAGGGCGCCGTCGTGGATCTGGTACTCGCGGCCGTAGTACTTCGGGTTGGCGCCGTCGAGGTGGGGCGCGTCGGTGAACGTGTTGTGGTCGGCCCAGACGTGGCTCGCGCCGCGCAGGGTCACGGAGTCGTACTGCGAGTTCCAGTTGCCGTCGTCGCCGTCCGTCGGGTCCCACTGCGGGAAGCAGTCCTCGGTCGCGGAGAAGGCGAGGTTGCGGACGATGACGTTGTCCACGTTCTGGATCTGCAGCATGCCGCCCGTGATCCCGGCATTCGTGCCCGGCACGCCCACGATGCTGGTGTTGGCGGGCACCTTGAAGACGATGTTCTTCGCCTGCTTGGCCTGGGCGGCGGCGCGGGCCTTCTCCTGGGTACCGGAGGGCAGCTTGGAGCGGCCGTAGGTGGCCGGGTCGTAGGCCTTGAGGTAGGCGGACAGCGAGTAGCCGGTGCCCGCCGCGTAGTCGGCGCAGCTCACCTTCTTCCCGCTGTCGTCGGTGTTGGCGTCGATGGCGCCCTTGACCTTGATGATCCGGGGCGTGGTGTCGGAGGCCGACCCCAGCGCCTTCACCAGCTGCGCCCTGGTGGAGACGGTGAGGGTGTGCGCGGAGTCGGCCTTCGCGCCGCCGGTCGTCCCCGTGCCGGAGGCGGCCCAGCCGTCCTTGCCGGGCAGCGTCCGGTGGTACAGGTCGGCGGCGGTGGCGTTCGCGTTCATCACGAACACACCGGCGCCGACACCCGCGGCCACGACTGCGGCGGACACGGCGAGGGTGCGCCGCTTACGGAGGGACCGGCGGTGGGAGGGAGCTGCCACGGAGGAGTCCTTAGGGTCTGCTGAAGATGCCTTACGACCCCTCAGTGGCCGCCGCTCCCATGGAAGTTGCCGCGCCGCACACATTTCCTTCCGGCTAGGCCAGGTGACCGAGCGCCAGCGCACCGGCCACGGGCGCGGCGTAGACGAGCGGAAACGGAACGTGCGAGTACCAACGGGCCCGAGCCACGGTGACGGCGGCGCCGAGGAAGTACACCACCAGCCCGATCCCCGCCAGCACCCCGATGACCGGCACGAACAACCCCACCACGAGCCCCACGGCCCCGGCGGCCTTGGCCACCCCCAGCATGGTCCACCACCCCCGCGGCACCCGGTAGTCGGTGAGCGCCTGCACGATCCACTGCGCCCGCATGAGCAGCACGGCCCCGGAGAACCCGGCCATCAGCGCGGCGAGCAGGGTGACGACGACGTAGGCGATATGCATGAGAGGCTCCCAACGAGCGATCACTGAGTGACGGACACCCCTCTGTCTCGCGTCGTCGCGCGAGTGTGACAGGAAGCCAGAAAAATCTTCCCGTGAACATCCCCGAATCCCACCGCCGGCTCCTCGCGGATGTCGTCTCGGTCGGCAGCCCGTACGTCCTCGTCCTCGCCGGCGGATACGCCCTCCAGGCGCATGGTCTGCTGCAGCGCCCGCATGCCAATCTCGACTTCGCCACCGAGAGTCCCGAGGCCATGGACCGGATCGCGGGCGCCGTCGGTGCGGCGCTGGAGGCGCGGGGCAGGCAGGTGCGGGCCGGGGCCGGGACCGTGCTCACCGCGCAGCTGACGGTCACCGACCCGTCGAGCGGTGAGCCGTGCGTCCTCGCGCTGCACAAGGAGGCCTTCTGGCAGCCACCGCAGCTCACCGACCACGGCCCCGCCCTCTCCCTGGAGGACGCCGTCGGTACGAAGATCCGCGCCCTCTACGACCGGGGCGCGGCCGTCGACCTGATCGACGCCCAGGCGGCGGCGACCCGTTTCTCCCTCCCCGACCTGGAGGAACTCGGCCGCCGCCACGCCCACGATCCCTTCGACCTGCCCGCCCTCCAGTCCCGCCTCACCGGCACGGACTTCTACTCCGACGCGGACTTCATGCGGTACGGCCTGGACGAGGCCGCCATCACCGCCCTGCGTGCCTGGGCCCAGCACTGGTCCGACGACATCGCCGAGCGGCTGCTGGAGGACGGCGCGTCCCCCGACCCGGAGGACGGCTGACTCAGCTGCCGTCGCTCGTCCTGTCCGGGGCCACGCCGAGGGTGAGATGGGCGCGCACACCTCGGGCGATGTGCTTCTTGTCGTACTTCAGGTACAGCAGGCCGCCCGCGTGGCCGTCGCCCGGGTAGATCGTGTCCTCGTCGAGCGTGGTGCGGCTCGTGGTGTTGGTGGAGTACGGCGCCACGTCCTCCGTCAGCAGCACCGCCTTCTCGGCGAAGAACAGCTGGCCGGTGTGGCAGGTGTGGCCGCCCTCGTAGCCGGCGTCGGTCCACGTCCCGTCCACATGCACCTTGACGTGGATGTGCACACAGCGGCCCTGGTACCAGCCGGGGAAGACCGTCCGGAAGGTGACGTGACCGTGCCTGTCCGTGCGCCAGGTACCACGCAGGTAGCGCTTGTCGTCGGTGGGCTCCTGGTGTCCGCCGCCCGGGATGCCGGACGGCGGCGCCCCGGTGGGTGTGCCGGTCGGCGTACCCGTGGGCGTGCCGGTCGGCGCCGGGCCGCCGCCCCCGCCACCGCCGCTGCCCATCGCCTCGTACCCGGAGTAGACGCCCACGGCGTTGCAGTGCCAGATGTCGACCGCCGCGTCCTTCAGCGGCTTGCAGGTCTCCGCGTCGATCACCTTGAGCGTGAGCGCGAGGGGGATGCCCTCCTCGTCCTCCGTGACGTCCTGCCGGATCTTGTCGGCATCGATGTAGTAGGGGCCTTCGACCAGCTCCGAGGTGAGCGTGTAGCAGGCGTCTCCGGAGGTCTCTTCCTGCGCCGAGGCGTTCACGGCCAGGGCGCCGCCGACCCCCGCCGCCGTCACGGCCACGCCGCCGGCCGCCAGCACCGTACGACGCGTCAACCGGCCTTTGTCTCGCAGCACTTCCTGAGTGTCCGTCATGGCCAGGAACGGTAGAAGCCGGAATCCCCGCGGGAACATCGGAAAGAGCTGTGAATCGAGGTGCACAAGCGGAAGGGCTCGAAACCGACGCCGGTTTCGAGCCCTTCCTGCCGATCTTGCCGAACCGTGCCTTACTTCGGCTGCGGCTTCCGGATGTTCAGGTGCAGCTCCCGAAGGCGGGTCTCGTCCAGCTCGGTCGGGGCGCCCATCATCAGGTCCTGGGCGTTGCCGTTGAGCGGGAAGGCGATCGTCTCGCGGATGTTGGGCTCGTCCGCCAGGAGCATGACGATGCGGTCCACGCCGGGGGCGATGCCGCCGTGCGGCGGGGCGCCGAAGCGGAAGGCGCGGAGCATGCCCGCGAACTTCTCCTCGACGGTGTCCCGGTCGTAGCCCGCGATCTCGAAGGCCTTGAGCATGATCTCCGGCTCGTGGTTCCGGATCGCGCCCGAGGACAGCTCGACGCCGTTGCAGACGATGTCGTACTGCCAGCCCAGGATGTCCAGCGGGTCCTGGGTCTCCAGGGCCTCCAGACCGCCCTGCGGCATCGAGAAGGGGTTGTGGGAGAAGTCGATCCCGCCGGTCTCCTCGTCCTTCTCGTACATCGGGAAGTCGACGATCCAGCAGAAGCGGAAGACGCCCTCCTCGAAGTGGCCCGCGCGACGGGCCGCCTCGACGCGGACCGCGCCCATGATCTTGGAGACCTCGTCGAACTCGCCCGCGCCGAAGAAGACCGCGTGGCCGGGGGCCAGCGACAGACGCTTGGTCAGCTCCGCGACGTTGTCCTCGGTGAGGAACTTCGCGATCGGGCCGGAGAGCGAGCCGTCCTCGGCCACGCGCACCCAGGCCAGGCCCTTGGCGCCCTGCTCGACGGCGTACTCACCGAGCTGGTCGAAGAACTTGCGGGGCTGCGCGGAGACGTCCGGCACCGGCAGTGCGCGCACGTGCTTGCCCGCGAACGCCTTGAACTCCGAGCCCTCGAAGACATCGGTGATGTCCACCAGCTCCAGCTTGGCGCGCAGGTCCGGCTTGTCGGAGCCGTACTTCAGCATCGCCTCGCGGAACGGGATACGCGGGAAGGGGGAGGTGACGTGGCGGCCGTTGCCGAACTCCTCGAAGAGTTCGGTCATCAGCTTCTCGACCGGCTGGAAGATGTCCTCCTGCTCGACGAAGGACATCTCGATGTCGAGCTGGTAGAACTCGCCCGGCGAACGGTCCGCGCGGGCGTCCTCGTCGCGGAAGCAGGGCGCGATCTGGAAGTAGCGGTCGAAGCCGGAGATCATCAGCAGCTGCTTGAACTGCTGCGGCGCCTGCGGCAGCGCGTAGAACTTGCCCGGGTGCACACGGGAGGGGACCACGTAGTCACGGGCGCCCTCGGGGGAGGTGGCGGACAGGATCGGCGTCGCCATCTCGTTGAAGCCCATCGCCGCCATCTTGTGCCGCATCGCGGAGATCACGGCCGTACGCAGCATGATGTTGCGATGCATGCGCTCGCGGCGCAGGTCCAGGAAGCGGTACTCCAGGCGCCGCTCCTCGTTGACCCCGTCCTCGGCGTTGATCGTGAAGGGCAGCGGGGCGGCCGCGCCGAGCAGCTCGACCTCGGTGACCTCGACCTCGATCTCGCCGGTGGGCAGGTCGGGGTTCACGTTCTCGGTTCCACGTGAAACAACCTGGCCGTCGACGCGGACCGTGGACTCCTTGGAGATCTTGTCCAGGGTCTCGTACGCGGGCGTGCCGGGACGGGCCACCAGCTGCGTGATGCCGTGATGGTCGCGCAGATCGATGAAGAGGATGCCGCCCAGGTCGCGCCGATTGTGCAGCCAGCCACTCAGCCGGACGTCGGTGCCGACGTCAGAGGCGCGGAGCTGGCCGCAGGTGTGGGACCTGTACCGATGCATCGTCGTTCATCGTCCTTCGTGGTGGGGTGATGAGTGCCGGGGCTGCCGCCTCGGCCGGAACGGGCACGGGGCCCGGACCCATCAAGGGTACCGGGCACGCAAAGATCGGCTCCCCACCATTTCTCCGGCCCACCGGCCCGGATTCCCCCGCCCGTCTTCGGCGGCACCTCCAAAGCACCGGCTCCACGCTCTCGGCGGCACCTCCAAGAATAAATACCGCCAATCGGGTCTTCTTACAGTGGCGCCCACGGATAAGATCTTCATAAATTGGGGCAATGCGCACAGGCGAGCCCCTACCGTCCGTAGGTGACGTCCTCGCCGCTCTCGCAACGGGGCTGTGGCACTGGGACACGGCAGCCGGACTGGTGACAGTCGACGCGGAGGCGGCGCGGCTGCTTGGGCTGCCCGCGGAGCCGACCACCCTCACCGAGGCCCAGACCCGGGCCCGCCTTCATCCGGTCGACTGGAACGAGATCACCGGGGTGGTGCAGCTGGCGGCCGCCGAGGGCACGCTCGCCGAGGTGCGCATCCGGATCATGGACGAGCAGGGGCGTGTCCTACGGGTCGTACGCAGCCGGTCGAAGCCGTCCTTTGACGCTGTCCGACGGGTCTACGAGCTGACCGGCACGCTCCAGGAGGTCACCGAGCCGACCCCGGGCACACCGGCGGCCCGCAGCGCGGTCACCGGGGACTGGCGGCGCTCCCGTGAGGCGTTCCTGCTGGACGCGGGCCGGGCGCTGGCCGAGGCGCGGTCGACGCAGGAGGTGCTGCGGGTCGCGGCCGGGCTGTCCATGCCCGGGTTCTCCCCCGACGGGCTCGCGGTGTTCGGCGTGCAGGGCGACCGGCTGACGATCATCGGCCACCACGGGCACCAGCCCGGCGACGACGGCCCTTTCTCCCATATGTCCCTGGCCACCGACTACCCGGCCGCCGAGGTCGTCCGCACCGGCCGGGCCGTCTATCTCTCCTCTCCCGGCGAGTACAAGGGGCGCTACCCGGTCACCTGGCCGCTGGCCGAGAAGTTCGGCCGCAGCTCGTGGGCGTTCCTGCCGCTGACGGCGGCCGGCCGCACGATGGGCGCCTGGATGGCGGCCTTCACGTACCCGGTGGCCTTCACGCCCGACGAGCGTGCCGTCCTGACCACGGTCGCCCGGATGCTCGCCCAGGCCCTGTCCCGGGCCGGCGCCGCCGACTCCCGGCGGGAGCTGGCGGAGGGCCTGCAGCGCTCCATGCTGCCCTCGCTGGGCCCGGAGATCCCCGGGATGCGCCTGGCCGCCCGCTACATCCCGACCGGCGGCGGGCTCCAGGTCGGCGGGGACTGGTACGACATGATCCCGCTGCCCGGGGGCACCTCCCGGACGAGGTCCGGCGCCGGGCGGTTCGCGCTGGTCATGGGGGACGTCCAGGGGCATGACGTCCGCGCGGCGGGCCTCATGGGCCAGCTCCGGATCGCGCTGCGCGCCTACGCCTCCGAGGGGCACCGCCCGGACGCCGTACTCACCCGCGCCTCCCGCTTCCTGCACGGCATCACCCAGGACGAGCACATGACCGACGCGCGGTTCGCGACCTGCCTGTACGTGGAGGCCGACCCGGCGACCGGGACGCTGGAGATCGCCCGTGCCGGGCACCCGGACCCGGCGATCCGGATGGCCGACGGGACGGTGATGATGCGGCCGACCGCGGGCGGGCTGCCGCTGGGCATCGACCCGGACGGCGACTACCCGACGACCCGGTTCACGCTCCAGCCCGGCGAGACGATGATGATCTGCACCGACGGTCTGATCGAGACCGGCGGGCACGACATGGAGAGCGGCTGGCGGCGCATCCGCGGGATCCTGGAGGACCATCACGGGAACCTGGAGTCGCTGGCCGAAGCGCTGGTGCAGGGCGTGCACGGGCCGTCCTCGCACCACACCACCGGACCGCTGGCCGACCGCCGCGAGGACGACATCGCGGTGCTGCTGCTGTGCCGGCCGGGAGCCGGCTGCGGCGACACCGTGATCGTGCGCCCGACGGTGCGGCGCACGCTGCTGTCGGTGGCGCAGGACGAGCCCGAGCGGATCGCCGAGGCCCGCCAGCACCTGCGCGAGCTGCTGCACGACTGGGTGTCGCAGGAGCAGGTGGACTCCGCGGTGCTGCTGGTCTCCGAGATGGTCACCAACGTCCTCGTCCACACCGACGCCGACGCGCTGCTGCTCGCCGAGGCCACCGGGGAGCAGGGCGGGCGCCGGCTGCGGGTGGAGGTCACGGACACCGGCGACGACCTCCCGCACAAGCGCCGGCCCGGGGAACTGGCCTCCTCCGGCCGCGGCCTGGTCCTGACCGAGCTGCTCGCGCACGCGTGGGGGGTGGACCCGCGGGGCGAGGGCAAGACCATCTGGTTCGAGTTCTACGAGTCCGACGGCTCGGGAACGCCGTAGCGCTCACGGAGTTCCGCCGCGACCCCGAAGGCGGCCGCGATCAGCGGTACCGAGAGCAGCATGCCGAGGATGCCCGCGACGGACGCCCCGGCGGTGATCGCCAGCATCACCACCGCCGGATGCATCTGCACGGTCCGACTCTGGATGGCCGGCTGGAGCACGTGCCCCTCCAGCACCTGCACCCCGACCACGACGCCGAGCGCCCACAGCGCGATGACGAAACCGCGGTCGGCGAGGGCGACGAGCACGGCCACCGAGCCGGACAGGAAGGCGCCCAGGTAGGGGATGTAGGCGGTGACGAAGACGAGTGCGGCAAGGCCGACCGCGCCGGGCACCTGGAGGATCAGCAGGCCGATGCCGATGCAGATCGCGTCGATGAGGGCGATGAGGGTCGTACCGCGCATGAACCCCTCCACGGCCTCGAAGGCGCGCCGGGCCATGGCCTCCAGGATGTCGGCGGTGTTCCCGGGGGCGAGGGTCCGCAGCGCTCCGACCGCACGGTGGGAGTCGCGCAGGAAGAAGAAGACGAGCAGCAGGGCGAGGACGGCCATGGCGATGCTCTCGCCGACCACGCTGACCCCGCTGATGACGTTGGAGGCCGCGGTGCCGCCGAACCTGCTGAGCAGCTTGCGGGAGTTGGCGGCGAGGTCGTCGAGGCCGGTGCCGGCGGCGCCGAAGTGCTGTGCGACGGACTTGGCGGCGGCCCGGAGCGAGGCGATGATCTGGTCGCCGGTGTCGATGAGGGCGGCGACGACGATGTAGACGGCGCCGCCGACGACGGCGACCACGGCGACGCAGGTCAGGCCGGCCGCGAGCGACCGGTGCAGGCCCGCTGTCACCATGCGGCGGTACAGCGGGCCCAGCAGCGCGGTTCCGAGCAGGGCGAGGAGCACCGGGATGACGGCGGTACGGAACTCCGCGCAGAGCCTCACCCCGACCCAGGCGACCGCGGCGACGAGGAGCAGCACGACGCACCAGGCGGCGAGGCGGCGGACGGGGTCGGGCAGCAACGGCACGTTCCCAGGCGACCACACGCCCTGCGGGCCGTCCTGTCGGGCGGGCCGCCCGGGTGACGGCACGTCGCCCGCGACGCCATGAGCGGCCGCCCCTTCACGGGGCGGCCGCTCATGGTGCGCGCGGTGGCCGGCCGTGGTGTGTGCGGCGGCCGGCCAGGCGCTGCCGGAGCTTCCTCAGCCGAGGAGGCCGCCGAGGAGACCACCGAGGAGGCCGTGGAGGAGGCAACCGAGGCCGAGGAGACCGCAATCGACGGTCTCGTTGCCGTCGCCGCCGGCGACGACCGTGGCCGCGCTCTGCTGGGCGACGGCTGTCTGTGCCTGGGCGGGGGCGGCCAGGGTGACGCCGCCGACGGTGAGGAGGGCGGTTGCCGCGGTGCACGCCATGAACCTGCGGATGCTGCTCATATGTGACTCCTGAACTGGTCTGTGTGCGAGTTCGCTACCGAGAGCGACCACTCATGCGCGCCGTGGAACAGTCGCGCAATTGCGACGCTAGGGGCCCGCTTGGCGTGATGCCTTCCGGACCTAGTCCATCCGTGTCGGCGCGCCGCCTTGCGCCTCGCACACGAAAAGCCCCGTCCAGCACCCGGACGGGGCTTTCTCGCAGCCGGACGACGGGGCTTACAGCCCGCCCTCGGTCATGCCGTGCACCGCCGGGATCGTGCCCAGGCGGCCCTTCTGGAAGTCCTCGAAGGCCTGCATCAGCTCGTCCTTGGTGTTCATGACGAACGGGCCGTAGTGGGCCATGGGTTCACGGATGGGCCGGCCGCCGAGGAGGACGACCTCCAGGTCCGGGGTGTGCGCGTCCTGCTTCTCGTCCGCGCGGACGGTCAGCGCGGAGCCGTCGCCGAAGACCGCGGTCTGGCCCAGGTGGATCGGGCGCCGTTCGGCGCCAACCGCGCCGCGGCCCGCCAGGACGTAGGCGAGGCCGTTGAAGTCCTCGCGCCAGGGCAGGGTGATCTCGGCGCCCGGGGCGAGGGTCGCGTGGATCATCGTGATGGGTGTGTGCGTGACGCCGGGGCCCTGGTGGCCGTCCAGCTCACCCGCGATGACCCTGAGCAGCGCGCCGCCGTCCGGGGACGTCAGCAGCTGAACGTTGCCGCCGCGGATGTCCTGGTAGCGCGGGGCCATCATCTTGTCCGCGGCGGGGAGGTTCACCCACAGCTGCAGGCCGTGGAAGAGGCCGCCGGACATGACCAGGGACTCCGGCGGAGCCTCGATGTGGAGCAGGCCCGAGCCCGCCGTCATCCACTGGGTGTCGCCGTTGGTGATGGTGCCGCCACCGCCGTTGGAGTCCTGGTGGTCGAAGATCCCGTCGATGATGTACGTCACCGTCTCGAAGCCCCGGTGAGGGTGCCACGGCGTGCCCTTGGGCTCGCCCGGTGCGTACTCCACCTCGCCCATCTGGTCCATCATGATGAACGGGTCGAGATGACGGTAGTTGATCCCCGCGAACGCCCGGCGCACCGGGAAGCCCTCGCCCTCGAAACCGCTCGGTGCGGTCGTGACGGCCAGCACGGGACGTGCCACCGCGTCGGCGGGTGCGGTCACGCGGGGCAGCGTCAGCGGGTTCTCGACGGTCACTGCAGGCATGGTCGGTACCTCCTTGGTACGCCCACTTTAGTTGAGCGTTGAACTTTCTGCCACCCAGAACACAGAGAGCCCGGAGGGCATTCCCTCCGGGCCGTCCGCCCCCAGCAGGGGGTCAGTTGCTGACGTGCAGGTACTTCCACGCGCCGTACGTCGTCGAGCCGATCCTCGCCGTCCTGCAGTGCTGGGCGACGGAGCCGAAGAGGACCGCGAGCGCCGTCGCGGCCGAGGTGCTGCGCCTACGCACAGTGATGAACCCCCCACAAGAGTCCCGGAGGCGCCGGGAGATCGAGAGCGCCGCACGACGCCCGGACGCGACCGCCGGGAGAGCGGCGACGCACGGGGGGCGGCTGCCCGGGACACCCTATGGCATGCCCGCGACAAACAGGGGGGGACGCTTCCTCCTCGGAGGAGGCGCAGCAACGGCGTCTAGCCGTACATCCGCCGCATCGCGAAGTCGACCATCTGCTCGACCGCCTTGGCGTCGAACACCATGCGGTGCTCGCCCTCCATGTCCAGCACGAAGCCGTAGCCGGTCGGGAGGAGGTCGATGACCTCCGCGCCCGTGATCACGAAGTACTTGGACTCCTTGCCCGCGTACCGGCGCAGCTCCTTGAGCGAGGTGAACATCGGGATCACCGGCTGCTGGGTGTTGTGCAGGGCGAGGAAGCCCGGAGTGTCACCGCGCGGGCAGTACACCTTCGACGTGGCGAAGATCTGCTGGAAGTCCTCGGCGGACATCTGCCCGGTGGTGAAGGCGCGCACCGCGTCCGCCAGCGAGGGCGGGGACGGTTCGGGGTACAGCGGCGGCTGCTGGCCGTAGCCGCCGACACCGCCCGGCATCTGCTGCTGCGGCTGGGCGTACCCCTGCTGGGCACCCAGGTTCTGGTCGTAGCCGTACATGGACCAAAGCGTACTGAGTCACAGATGACCGGTTCGGGGTTGCTTCTTATTACCGACGGGTAGCATCATCGTAGCTACTTGTTGGTACGTGAACCAGATGCGAGGAGCCAGTGCCTCGCCGAGTCCTATACGGAGCCGTCACCATGGGGCACTACAAGTCCAATCTCCGCGACATCGAGTTCAACCTCTTCGAGGTGCTCGGCCGCGACAAGCTCTACGGCACCGGTCCGTTCGAGGAGATGGACACCGAGACCGCCAAGAGCGTCCTCGAGGAGCTGACCCGCCTCGCCGAGAACGAGCTGGCCGAGTCCTTCGCCGACGCCGACCGCAACCCGCCGGTCTTCGACCCCGCGACGAACACCGCACCGGTCCCGGCGTCCTTCAAGAAGAGCTACAAGGCCTTCATGGACTCGGAGTACTGGCGGCTCGGCCTGCCCGAGGAGATCGGCGGCACCACCTCCCCGCGCTCCCTGATCTGGGCGTACGCGGAGCTGCTGCTCGGCTCCAACCCGGCGGTGTGGATGTACGCCTCCGGCCCGGCCTTCGCCGGCATCCTCTTCGACGAGGGCAACGACGTACAGAAGAAGATCGCCCAGATCGCCGTCGAGAAGACCTGGGGCTCCACCATGGTCCTCACCGAGCCGGACGCCGGCTCGGACGTGGGCGCCGGCCGCACCAAGGCCGTCCAGCAGGAGGACGGCTCCTGGCACATCGAGGGCGTGAAGCGCTTCATCACGTCCGGTGAGCACGACATGGAGGAGAACATCCTCCACTACGTCCTCGCCCGCCCGGAGGGCCACGGCCCCGGCACCAAGGGCCTGTCCCTCTTCCTCGTCCCGAAGTACCTCTTCGACTTCGAGACCGGCGAGCTGGGCGAGCGCAACGGCGTGTACGCGACGAACGTCGAGCACAAGATGGGCCTGAAGGCCTCCAACACCTGCGAGATGACCTTCGGCGACCAGCACCCCGCCAAGGGCTGGCTGATCGGCGACAAGCACGACGGCATCCGCCAGATGTTCCGCATCATCGAGTTCGCCCGCATGATGGTCGGCACGAAGGCGATCTCCACGCTGTCGACCGGTTACCTCAACGCGCTCGAGTACGCCAAGGAGCGCGTCCAGGGTCCGGACCTCGCCAAGTTCATGGACAAGACCGCGCCCAAGGTCACCATCACGCACCACCCGGACGTGCGCCGCTCGCTGATGACGCAGAAGGCGTACGCGGAGGGCATGCGCGCGCTGGTGCTCTACACGGCCTCCATCCAGGACGAGATCCAGGTCAAGGAGGCCGCGGGCGAGGACATCACCGCGCTGGAGGCCCTGAACGACCTGCTCCTGCCGATCGTCAAGGGCTACGGCTCCGAGAAGGGCTACGAGCAGCTCGCCCAGTCGCTGCAGACCTTCGGCGGCTCCGGCTTCCTGCAGGAGTACCCGATCGAGCAGTACATCCGCGACGCCAAGATCGACACCCTGTACGAGGGCACGACCGCGATCCAGGGCCAGGACTTCTTCTTCCGGAAGATCGTCCGCAACCAGGGCGCGGCCCTCAACTCCCTCGCCGAGGACATCAAGAAGTTCCTGGCGCTCGGCACGGGCGGCGAGGAGCTGGCCGGCGCCCGCGAGCACCTCGCGAAGGCCGCCGTCGAGCTGGAGGCCATCGTCGGCCTGATGCTGACCGACCTCGCCGCCACCGAGCAGGACGTCAAGAACATCTACAAGGTGGGCCTGAACACCACCCGCCTGCTGATGGCCTCCGGTGACGTGGTCGTCGGCTACCTGCTGCTCAAGGGCGCGGCGGTCGCCGCCGAGAAGCTGGAGACCGCCTCCGCCAAGGACGTGGCGTTCTACACGGGCAAGATCGCGGCGGCGAAGTTCTTCGCGGCCAACGTCCTGCCGGGCGTCACCCTGGCCCGCAAGATCTCGGAGACCGTCGAGCTGGACCTGATGGAGCTGGACGAGGCCGCGTTCTGAGAAACCGGCTCCACAGGCACCGGAACCGGTTCCGCTCGAGCGTCGAGGGCCGGTTCCGCATCCACTGATCGCAGCCGTGGGCCCGCTCCCTTCAAGGGGGGCGGGCCCACGCACGTCGTTAAGGTAAGCCCCATGAGCGCATCAGCCCGCTTCGATCGCGGCCACACCGACGACCTGATGTCCTTCCTGGCGGCGAGCCCGTCGCCGTACCACGCCGTGGCGAACACCGCCGAGCGGCTGGAGAAGGCAGGCTTCCGGCAGGTCGCCGAGACGGACGCCTGGGACGAGTCGAGCGGCGGCCGGTACGTGCTGCGTGGCGGTGCGATCGTCGCCTGGTACGTCCCCGAAGGCGCCCAGCCGCACACGCCGTACCGGATCATCGGCGCGCACACCGACTCGCCCAACCTGCGGGTCAAGCCGCGGCCGGACAGCGGGGCGCACGGCTGGCGGCAGGTCGCGGTGGAGATCTACGGCGGCCCGCTGCTGAACTCCTGGCTCGACCGGGACCTGGGCCTGGCCGGCCGGCTGACCCTGCGCGACGGCACCGAGGTCCTGGTCGACGTGGACCGGCCGCTGCTGCGGGTGCCCCAGCTCGCCATCCACCTGGACCGCTCGGTGGCCTCGGAGGGCCTCAAGCTCGACAAGCAGCGCCATCTGCAGCCGGTATGGGGTCTCGGCGACGATCTGCGCGACGGCGACCTGATCGCCTTCCTGGAGGCGGAGGCGGGTCTCACGGCGGGCTCGGTGGCCGGCTGGGACCTGATGACGTACCCGGTGGAGGCGCCCGCCTACCTCGGCCGGGACCGTGAGCTGGTCGCCGGGCCCCGGATGGACAACCTGCTGTCGGTGCACGCGGGCGCGGCCGCCCTGGCGTCCGCCGCGACCTCCGGCGCCGCGCTCACCCACATCCCCGTGCTGGCCGCCTTCGACCACGAGGAGAACGGCTCGCAGTCGGACACCGGCGCGGACGGCCCGCTGCTCGGCACGGTGCTGGAGCGCTCGGTGTTCGCGCGCGGCGGGTCGTACGAGGACCGGGCCCGCTCCTTCGCCGGCACGGTCTGCCTGTCCTCCGACACGGGCCACGCCGTCCACCCCAACTACGCGGAGCGGCACGACCCGACGCACCACCCGCGCGTCAACGGCGGCCCGATCCTCAAGGTCAACGTCAACAACCGCTACGCCACGGACGGTTCGGGCCGGGCGGTGTTCGCCGCCGCATGCGAGAAGGCGGGCGTGCCGGTGCAGAGCTTCGTCTCCAACAACTCGATGCCCTGCGGCACCACCATCGGCCCGATCACCGCGGCCCGGCACGGCATCCGGACCGTCGACATCGGCGTGGCGATCCTGTCGATGCACAGCGTCCGCGAACTGTGCGGCGCCGACGATCCGTTCCACCTGGCGAACGCACTGACAGCGTTCCTGGAGGGGTAGTCGGGGCACGGCCGGGTACCCGACCGGCACCGGAGATTCCGGAACCGGAAGGGGAGGCGGGGTCTCATGGGGCTCGGCGGGTAGATCACGTCCAGCCGGAGGGTGTCACCCGGTGTCGACAGCGCTCTCGGCGCGCGCCCTCAGTCCTGGCGGACCACGTCCGTGCCGGGGCCGCCGGAGAGCGTGTCCCTGCCCGCGCCGCCGTACAGCTTGTCGTTCCCGCTGTTGCCGTACAGCCTGTCGTTGCCGCTGTTGCCGTACAGGGCGTCGTTGCCCTTGCCGCCGTACAGCGTGTCGGCGCCGGATCCGCCGGATACCGTGTCCCTGCCGTCGTCGCCGGACAGGTACTGGGCTCCGGCGCCGCCGCGCAGCACGTCGTCGCCCCTGCCGCCCTGCACGATGTTGTCGCCGCCGCTCGCGTTGATCGTGTCGTTGCCGTCACCGCCCCAGGCGAGGCCCAGCTTGCCCACCGTGAGGCTGTCGTTGCCCGCGTCGCCCGAGACGTAGGCGCCGTCGAGGCGGCCGGAGTCGGTCGCCTTGTCGTTGCCGGCGCCCAGCGAGATCTCGGCGTAGGAGTAGACCTGGTCGGTGGCGTTCTCGTACGCGACCGTGTCGTTGCGGTCGCCGAGGTCCATGACCAGGGCGGCGTACGGGTCCTGGCTGTCCACGCTGGTGACGGTGCACGCGACCTTCGTACGGTCCGCGCTGTCGGGGTGGGCGCAGTCGTGGCCCACGCCGATCGGGACGACGTCGTCGATCACGTAGGTGATGCCCGTGCGGTCCGCGGTGAGCGACGCGGTGACGGTGGCCTTGTTGGTCTGGCCGGCGGCGGCCTTGTAGGTGAGCTGCCAGTCGTACTGGTTGACCGCGGCGGTGGCCGACGACGCCGCGGCGCCGGCGGTCCCGGCCAGGGTGAGCGGAACGGCCAGGGCCGTACCGAGGACCAGCGTCGCCGCCGAGACGGCGCGGGTCATCCGGCGGCGGACGGGACGAGCGGGCATGGGGAAACCTCCGAGACGAGCCTGCAGAGCCGTGCGCTGACGCAACGTCCGACTCGGGGCTCACCTCTTTGGTTGGGCAACTCCCTTATCCACACGGGAAGTTCACCCATCGGACACCCCTCGGTCCGGTGGATTCCGGTGCCCGTTCGGGTGAGGGCGTGGCCCGTCGTCGCGTCCACTCCTTCTTCCGCCCTCCTTCCACCGTTCTTCCGCCCTCCTTCCGGCTCCGTGATGATGCCGCCGCGCCGGGGAACGGTTAGCGCATGAGACTCCTCGTACGCGACCGGCTCCTCGGTATCGGTGACGACTACTGGATCGAGGACGAGCACGGCCGGAAGGTGTTCCTCGTCGACGGCAAGGCGATGCGGCTGCGGGACACCTTCGAGCTGAAGGACGCCCACGGGCGCGTCCTGGTCGACATCCACCAGAGAATGTTCGCCCTGCGCGGCACGATGGTGATCGAACGGGACGGCGAAGGCCTGGCCACCATCAAGCGCAAACGTCTGTCCCTGCTGCGCAACCACTACCGGGTGGCCCTGGTCGACGGCACCGAACTGGACGTCAGCGGCAGGATCCTCGACCACGAGTTCGCCGTCGAGTACGACGGCGAACTCCTCGCGGTGATCTCCCGCCGCCGGCTGCACCTGAGGGACACCTACGGCGTCGACATCGTGCGCGAGGACGCGGACCCGGCGCTGCTGATCGCGGTGGCCGTGTGCGTGATCCACCTGGCGCAGAAGGAGCGGGAGGACGACTAGGGGGTGTCCGAGGGTCCGAGATATCCCGGTATGCGGGATATCTGGGTGTCCGGGGCATCCGGGGCGTCCGGGTCCTCGTTCAGCGGCGCGGCGGGTCCAGGCCCAGCATCCGGTCCTTGAGGGCCGGGAACTGCTCGCGGGTGGCCGCCACCTTAGCCGGGTCGAAGTCGACCGTGAGGACCTCCTCGCCGGCCCCCGCCTCGGCGAGCACCTCTCCCCACGGATCCACCACGATCGAGTGACCGGCCTGCGGAACTCCGGCGTGTGTCCCGGCCGTTCCACACGCGAGCACGAACGCCTGGTTCTCCACCGCCCGCGCCTGAGCCAGCAGCGTCCAGTGCGCGCGTCGCCGCTCGGGCCAGCCCGCCGGGATCACCAGCGTCTCGGCGCCGGCGTCGACGAGGGAGCGGAAGAGTTCGGGGAAACGGAGGTCGTAGCAGGTGGCCATGCCGAGGGTGGTCCCGGGCAGGCGGACCGTCACCAGGTCCCGCCCGGCGCCCATCAGCACGGCCTCGCCCTTGTCGAAGCCGAAGCGATGGATCTTGCGGTAGGCCGCGGCCAGATCACCGGAGGGGGAGAAGACGAGAGAGGTGTTGTAGAGGGGGCCCTCTGGGTCACGTTCCGGGACGGAGCCGGCGTGCAGCCACACGCCCGCGTCGCTCGCCGCCTTGGCCATCGCCTCGTACGTCGGGCCGTCGAGCGGCTCGGCCTGCGGGCCGAACTCCTCGTAGGCGAAGGCACCGGTGGTCCACAACTCGGGCAGAACCACCAGGTCGGACCCGGCCTGCTCCCGGACCAGCGCGGCCACCCGCCGCCGTCGGGAAGCCACCGATTCGCCCTCTTCCACGGCGATCTGGATCAGCGAGGCGCGCACACTACCACCGTCCTGGCATTCGAGTCGTCCACACGGGCCTACGATCGTCACACGAAAGCACTGCCGGGGTGCCTCAGAGCAGCGTAACTTGGGGGTCCCCCCTGTTCGAGCGAAGCCGAGAACTGGGGGAGTTCCAAGACACCCGCCGAGTGCAGCCACCTCCCACTGGCAACGCCGCCACCACCTGCCCGTGTACCGACCGCCGAGGGGTCCCGTTCCGTGAGTCTGCATCCCACCCTCCAGCCCTACGCCGACGCCTGGACCCACTCCGTCGAAGCGATATCCGAGCTGGTGCAGCCGCTCGCGGAGGGCGAGTGGAACCGTCGGACGCCGTGCCCGGGCTGGTCGGTCCGTGACGTGGTCTCGCACGTCATCGGCCTGGACTGCGAGATGCTCGGCGACCCGCGCCCCATCCACACCCTGCCCCGCGACCTCTTCCACGTCACCAACGAGCACCAGCGCTACATGGAGATGCAGGTCGACGTCCGCCGCCACCACACGGCGCCGGAGATGACGGCCGAGCTGGAGTACACGGTCATCCGCCGCAACCGCCAGCTGCGCAACGAGTCCCGCGAGCCCGGCACCAAGGTGCGCGGCCCGATGAGCACCGAGATCACCCTGGAACAGGCGATGCGCACCCACGCGTTCGACGTGTGGGTGCACGAGCAGGACCTGCGCGCCGCCCTCGGCCACCCCGGCAACCTCGACTCGCCGGGCGCGTCCATCGTCCGTGACGTCCTGCTGTCCGCGCTCCCCAAGGTCGTCGCCGAGGACGCGGACGCACCGCGCAGTTCGGCGATCGTCCTCGACGTGCACGGCCCCGTCGAGTTCCTGCGCACGATCCGCGTCGACATCCAGGGCCGCGGCACCCTGGAAACGGCCCCCGCCCTCGGCCCCGCCGCCACCCTCACCCTGGACTGGGAGACCTTCGTCCGCCTGGCCTGCGGCCGGGTGACCCCGGAGGCGGCGGCGGACCGCATCAAGACGGAGGGCGACCCGGACCTGACGGCGGCGATCCTGCGCAACTTCGTGGTGACGTCGTAAGCCCGCAGGTGGTCGGATAATCGGTGTTGCCGGCCTCTTCCAGGAGCTAGCGTGCGCGCCATGATCGACACTTCGGCGACCGAGCGCACGGACGACCTTCCGCCGCAGCTCACCCGGCTCGTCTTCCACGGCCCCCTCTCCGAGGCCCGTGCGGCCGCGATGGTCCGGCGTCTGGCGGCCACGCGCCCCGGCAGCGTGCTGGACATCGGCTGCGGTTGGGGCGAGTTGATGCTCCGTGTGCTGGACGCCGTACCGGAGGCGCACGGAGTCGGCGTCGACGTCAGCGGTGCGGACCTGGCCCGGGGCCGGCAGAACGCCGAGGCGCGCGGGCACGCGGACCGCGTGGAATTCGTCGAGGAGTCGGCCGCGGGCACGCGGCGCGGGCCCGCCGACCTGGTGCTGTGCCTGGGCGCGAGCCAGGCGCTGACCACAGCCGAACCCACCACCGCGGGGGCGCTGCGCGAGCTGCGACGGCTGGTGGCCGACGGCGGGCGCGTGCTGCTCGGCGAGTGCTTCTGGGAGCGGACGCCGACGCAGGCCGAACTGGCGCGGATGTGGCCGGGCGCGTCCGCCGACGACCACTACGACCTCGCCACTCTCCTCGATCTCGCTGTCGAGGCAGGGTTCCGGCCCGAGTGGACGGAGACCGCGAGCCCGGGCGAGTGGGAGGAGTTCGAGTCGGCGTACCAGGCGGACACGGAGGTGTGGCTCGCCCGGCACCCCGGAGACCCACGAGCCGCGGACACCCGCGAGCGCCTCGACCGACACCGGTCCCAGTGGATGGGCTACCGCGGCATCCTCGGCCTCGCCTACCTCACCCTCGTACCGGTCGCCGGCTGACGAGACCGCACACGGGCCGGCCCGCCTCTCGGCCAACCGGAAGCGGGCGGTGCGCGGGTGGAGAGGCACGGCTCACGCCGGCACGTGCACCGTCTCCACCCGGCTCGCCACCAAACGCTCCCGCTCCCGCCGGGCAGCCCGTCCCCGCAGCCGCAGGATCTGGCTCACACCCAGCGCCTGAAGAGCGAACACGGACGAGAAGGCGACCCGGTAGTCGTCACCCGTCGCGTCCAGCAGGACCCCGACCGCGAACAGCGTCGTCATCGAGGCGACGAAACCACCCATGTTGGTGATCCCGGACGCGGTGCCCTGTCGCTCGGGCGGGTTGGCCGGGCGGGCGAAGTCGAAGCCCAGCATCGAGGCCGGACCACAAGCGCCGAGCACCGCGCAGAGGGTCACCAGCAGCCACATGGGTGCGTGATCGCCGGGCCAGGCGAGGGTGAACGCCCACAGGGACGCCGTCGCCGCGACCGTGCCCAGGGCCAGCGGCAGCCGTGCCGCGTGGTGCCGGGCGACGATCTGGCCGTAGACCAGGCCGACCACCATGTTGGACAGGACGACGAGGGTCAGCAGCTCGCCGGCCGTGGCCCGGGACAGGCCCTGCGCCGTGACGAGGAAGGGAAGGCCCCACAGCAGCAGGAACACCATCGCCGGGAACTGCGTCGTGAAGTGCACCCACAGACCCAGCCGGGTGCCGGGCTCCCGCCAGGCCGCCGCGATCTGCCGGCGGACGTAGGCCGCGCCCTGGTGCGGGAACGGCTCGGGCTCGTGCCCCTCGGGGTGGTCCTTCAGGAACAGCAGCGTCAGGACGAGCACGACCGCACCGGCCAGCGCGCTGCCCGCGAACGCCGGGGTCCAGCCGACGCCGTGCAGCAGCCGGGCGAGAACCAGGGTGGAGACCAGGTTGCCCGCCATGCCGACCAGGCCCGCGAGCTGTGCGACCAGCGGACCGCGCCGGGCCGGGAACCAGCGGGAGCCGAGCCGCAGCACGCTGATGAAGGTCATCGCGTCACCGCACCCGAGCAGCGCCCGCGCGGCGAGCGCCGTGCCGTAGGAGGGCGAGAAGGCGAAGCCCACCTGGCCCGCCGTGAACAGGACGGCGCCGATGCTCAGCACCTTCTTCGTGCCGAGCCGGTCGACCAGCAGGCCCACGGGTATCTGCATGCCGGCGTAGACCAGCAGCTGGAGGATCGAGAAGGCCGAGAGGGCGGAGGCGTTGACATGGAAGCGGTCGGCCGCGTCCAGGCCGGCCACACCCAGGGACGTACGGAAGATGACCGCGACGAAGTAGACCGAGACACCGATGGACCACACCGCCATGGCGCGGCGGCCGCCCGGCGGGTCACCCGGCAGGGTGGCGTTGCTCATCGGACCTGACCCCGGGCGAGGTGCGAGAACCAGCCCACGTGCCGGTGCACGATCTCCACGGCCGCCTCCGCGTCCCCGGAGCGCAGCGCGGACAGGATCGCCTCGTGCTCGGCGAGCGTCTTGGCGATCCGGTCGGGGTGCGAGTGCATGACGGCGACGCCCATCCGCAGCTGGCGGTCGCGCAGCTGGTCGTAGAGGCGGGAGAGGATCTCGTTGCCGCCGCTGCGCACGATCTCGGCGTGGAAGCAGCGGTCGGTCCTGGCCGCTGCGGCCAGGTCACCCGCCGCGGCCTGCGCCTTCTGCTGCTCCAGCAGCTCCGCCAGCCGCTCCAGCAGCCCCGGCGGGGCGGGTACGGCCTTGCGGGCCGCGTGCTCCTCCACCAGCAGCCGGGTCTCCACCACGTCGGCGATCTCCTGGGCGGAGACCGGCAGGACCAGGGCGCCCTTCTTGGGGTAGAGCCTGATCAGGCCCTCGGCCTCCAGCCTGAGCAGCGCTTCCCGGACGGGTGTGCGCGAGACCCCGACGGCCTCGGCCAGCTCGCCCTCGGTGAGCAGGGTCCCGCCCTCGTAGCGGCGGTCGAGGACGCCTTCTTTGACATGGGTGTAGACGCGGTCGGCGGCGGGGGGTTGCTTGGTGGGCGTGGCCATGCCCACAGGATAGATACAACACGTACGCATGAGGGAGCCTCGTCCAGCATGCGAACGTGATGCAGATCTCTCGCAGCCGCCGCACAACCTTCTGTGCTACTTACGTGTCACACACGTGCGGCCTTGCTCTCCCGCTACCTCAACTCGGCCGTACCGCAGGGGCATTCAACACAATCGGGGTATCTCACTTGATTACCGGCATTAAGGGCATCCGCCGCATCCGCAGAGCAGGCGCTGTCGCCCTCACCTCCGGCGCACTGGTCGCCGCCGGGGCCCTCACCGCGACGCCCGCGCAGGCCGTCACAACGCCCTCGATCATTGCCAAGGGCGGCTACTTGATGAACAACGCGAACAGCTCGACGTTGTACACCAAGCAGGCGGACACGCGGCTGTCCACAGGCTCCACCACCAAGATCATGACCGCCAAGGTCGTGCTCGCCCAGTCGAACCTCAACCTCGACGCCAAGGTGACGTTCCAGAAGGCGTACAGCGACTACATCGTCGCCAACAACTACGCCTCCTCGGCCCACTTCATCGTCGGCGACAAGGTCACCGTCCGCCAGCTGCTGTACGGCCTGATGCTGCCGTCCGGCTGCGACGCCGCCTACGCGCTCGCCGACAAGTTCGGCACCGGCACCACCAGGGCCGACCGCGTGAAGAACTTCATCGGCAAGATGAACACCGCCGCGAAGAACCTCGGCCTGAAGAACACGCACTTCGACTCGTTCGACGGCATCGGCCACGGCGCCAACTACTCCACGCCGCGCGATCTTACGAAGATCGCCAGCAGCGCGATGAAGAGCTCCTCGTTCCGCACGATCGTCAAGACGAAGTCGTACACGGCGAAGACGACCACCAAGACGGGCAGCACCCGCACAATGAGTCCGTGGACCAACACCAACGGGCTCCTCAACAGCTACAGCGGCACCATCGGTGTGAAGACCGGCTCCGGCCCCGAGGCCAAGTACTGCCTGGTCTTCGCCGCGACCCGGGGCGGCAAGACGGTCATCGGCACCGTCCTCGCCTCCACCTCCATCCCGAACCGCGAGGCGGACGCGAAGAAGCTCATGAACTACGGCTTCGCCAGGCTCGGCTGACAGCCCTCGACATGCACGGGCCCGTCGCGCATCGCGGCGGGCCCTTCGCATCGGATGCCTAGCAGGATCAACGCTCCTCCGCGCGGGAGAAACGTTGATCTTCCCTCGCAGTCGTGAACATCCCGGTTGCAGCTGGCATATTCGATTTTCTCCGCTCTACGTTCCGCGGCGGAGGTGGTTCACATGAACGAACCCAGTAAGCGACCCGACGCGGACGAGCAGCACGAGGCGATCGACGTCAGCGACTTCGTGTACGCGGCGACCGGATCCCGGGTACGACGGCTGACCATGCCGGACGGGACTCATTGGTTTCCGGCGGTGGATGTCTGCAAGGAACTCGGGCACAGCAACTCGAGGCAGGCGCTCGCCGACCATGTCCCCGAAGCGCATCGAGAGATGCTCGAGACCGTAACCGGAGCTTACGGTCTCAGCATTCCCGCAGGTAGAGAGTGGCGCCGAGACCTGAATGTCATCTCTCTCCAAGGCCTGATCCTCCTTGTCAACGCCTGCACGAAGCCTGCCTGCGCCCCCTTCAAACAGTGGGCCGCCGAGGTCATCGAGACCGTGCAGCGGGAGGGTTCCTACACTCTCGAAGAGGCCGAGGTGCAGCCGTCCGGCCCGGGTGCGCCCATCGCGTACGCCATGCCGGAGCAGGTTGCCGAGGCCATCGTCCGGCTTGAGGCGCACAACCTTCGGCTGGACGAGGAGCTGGCGAACGGGCAGCGCGAATCGATCGCGCTGCAGCGGGAGATGCTGGCCACGCAGAAGGAGACGCTGGCCATGCAAGGGGAGATGCTCTCCACGCAGAAGGCCGGGCTCGCGGTACAGCAGGCCATGGTCCGGGCGATGGAACGCATCGCGGACCGGTTCGAAGCCCTGAGCCTCGATCGCGCCGCGCCCGCCGGCCTTCTCACCGCCCGCCCCACCACGGAGTCCCTGCTGGCCGACTGGCGGCAGCGTCTCTCCGTGACGGAGGACGTGTGGACGGTGGCCGTGGTGATCGCCCCTGTTCTCGTCGAGAGGGGCGAGCTGCGCGAGCCGCTCGAATCGATCGCGGCCCGTACGGGGCTTTCGGTGCGCCGCGTCAACGAATGCCTCCGCCTGCTGCGCAAGCACGCCTGCATCCGCTCGCGGGGCGGGGCAGAGGACGGGGCGCCGGTGTACGTGCTCAACCAGATCTGAGAGAGACGGTCCTGACAAAGAGAGGGGGCGGCCGCAAGACAAAGTTGCGGCCGCCCCCTTCAGACCTCAGAGGCTACCTGGTGCGGACCCTCAGGCCCACGTGATCAACCGCTTCGGCTGCTCCAGAATCGCCGCCACATCGGCGAGCACCTTGGACCCCAGTTCCCCGTCCACCAATCGGTGGTCGAAGGAGAGCGCGAGAGTCGTCACCTGACGCGGCTTGACCTTGCCCTTGTGGACCCACGGCTGGAGCTTGATCGCGCCGACCGCGAGGATCGCGGACTCGCCGGGGTTGAGGATCGGCGTGCCGGTGTCGACGCCGAAAACGCCGACGTTGGTGATGGTCACCGTGCCGCCCTGCATCGCGGCGGGGGACGTCTTGCCCTCGCGGGCCGTCGCCACCAGCTCGCCCAGGGACTCGGCCAGACGCGGGAGCGTCTTGGCGTCGGCGTCCTTGATGTTCGGGACGATCAGGCCACGGGGGGTGGCCGCCGCGATACCCAGGTTGACGTAGTGCTTGAGCACGATCTCCTGGTTGGCCTCGTCCCAGGACGCGTTGATGTCCGGGTTTCGCCTGATGGCGACCAGCAGGGCCTTGGCGACCAGGAGCAGCGGGTTCACCCGCAGGCCCTGGAACTCCTTGTCCTGCTTGAGTTCCTCCACCAGCTTCATCGTGCGCGTCACGTCCACCGTCACGAACTCGGTGACGTGAGGTGCGGTGAACGCCGAGCCGATCATGGCCTGCGCGGTCGCCTTGCGGACACCCTTGACCGGGATCCGGGTCTCGCGGGCGCCGTCGTAGACCACGACGGGTGCGGGAGCCGGGGCGGCGGGGGCTTGCACGACGACCGGCGCGGCGGCCTCGGCAGCTTGGGGGGTCGCCGCCGCGTGGACGTCCTCGCGGGTGATGACGCCGTCCGGGCCGGACGGGGTGATCGCCGTGAGGTCGACGCCGAGGTCTTTCGCCAGCTTGCGCACCGGCGGCTTGGCCAGCGGGCGGGGCTGGGCCGGGACCGCGGGGGCGCCATGGCCGTTCAGCTCGGCCTGGACGGCCTGGACGGCCTGGGCGGCCGCCACGGCGGTGTCCTCCGGGGCCTTGCGCGGGCGGCGCTTGGTGGAGGTGGTCGCCACGCCGTAGCCGACCAGGACCGGCTGGCGGGCCTGCGGCTTGGGCTCCTCGGCCTCGGGTTCCGCCTTCGGCTGCTCGGCAGGCGTCTCCACCGCCCCGCCGCCGGACACGTCCACCGCGATGATGGCCGTGCCCACGTCCACCGTGGTGCCCTCGGGGAAGCGCAGCTCGCGGACCACGCCGTCGTAGGGGATGGGGAGTTCGACGGCCGCCTTGGCGGTCTCGACCTCGCACACCACCTGGCCGTCGGTGACCGTGTCACCCGGCTGGACGTACCACTTGAGGATCTCGGCCTCGGTGAGTCCCTCGCCCACGTCGGGCATCTTGAACTCGCGTACGGAAGCTTCCGTCATCGTCGTCACGAACCCTCTCCTCAGTACGCCAGGGCACGGTCGACGGCGTCGAGCACCCGGTCCAGACCCGGCAGGTACTCCTCCTCCAGGCGCGCCGGCGGGTACGGGGCGTGGTAGCCGCCGACCCGGAGCACCGGGGCCTCCAGGTGGTAGAAGCAGCGCTCCGTGATCCGGGCGGCGATCTCCGCGCCGGAGCCGAAGAACACCGGCGCCTCGTGGACCACGACCAGCCGGCGGGTCTTCTCCACCGAGGCCTGGACGGAGTCGAAGTCGAGGGGGCTGACCGAACGCAGGTCGAGCACCTCGAGGGACTTGCCCTCCTCGGCGGCCGCGGCTGCCACCTCCTGGCACAGCTTCACCATCGGCCCGTAGGCGGCCAGGGTCAGATCCGTGCCCTCACGGACCACCCGCGCCTTGTGCAGGGGGCCGGGGATCGCCTCGGTGCTGACCTCGCCCTTGTCCCAGTAGCGGCGCTTGGGCTCGAAGTAGATCACCGGGTCGTCGCTCTGGATGGCCTGCTGCATCATCCAGTACGCGTCCGAGGCGTTGGAGGGGCTGACCACCTTCAGGCCCGCCACGTGCGCGAACAGCGACTCGGGGGACTCGGAGTGGTGCTCGACCGCGCCGATGCCGCCGCCGTAGGGGATACGGATGACGACGGGCATCTTGACCTTGCCCAGGGCGCGGGCGTGCATCTTGGCGAGCTGCGTGACGATCTGGTCGTAGGCCGGGAAGACGAAGCCGTCGAACTGGATCTCCACCACCGGCCGGTAGCCGCGCAGCGCGAGGCCGATCGCCGTGCCGACGATGCCCGACTCCGCGAGGGGGGTGTCGATGACGCGGCTCTCGCCGAAGTCCTTCTGCAGGCCGTCGGTGACCCGGAAGACACCGCCCAGCTTGCCGACGTCCTCGCCCATGACGAGGACCTTGGGGTCCGTCTCCAGGGCGCGGCGCAGCGACTCGTTGATCGCCTTGGCCAGCGCCATGGTCTTGGTCTCGGCTGCCATGATCAGACCCCCTCTGCCTCTGCGTCCGCGAACGACGCCTGGTAGGCGGCGAACTGGGCTCGCTCCTCGTCGACGAGCGCGTGCCCGTCCGCGTACACGTTCTCGAAGATGGCGAAGTGGTCCGGGTCCGGCATGGAGCGGACCGCTTCGCGCACTCGCCTGCCCAACGCCTCGGACTCGGCCTCGAGTTCCGCGAAGAATCCCTCGTCCGCGTGGTTTGCGGACTCGAGGAACCGGCGAAGGCGCAGGATCGGGTCCTTCGCCTCCCAGGACTGGCGCTCCTCGTCCCCCCGGTACCGGGTCGGGTCGTCGGAGGTGGTGTGGGCGCCCATGCGGTAGGTGTACGCCTCGACCAGGGTCGGGCCCTCGCCGTTGCGGGCGCGCTCCAGCGCCCACTTGGTGACCGCGAGGCAGGCGAGGACGTCATTGCCGTCGACGCGTACGCCGGGGAAGCCGTAGCCCTGCGCGCGCTGGTAGAGCGGGACGCGGGTCTGCTTCTCGGTCGGCTCGGAGATCGCCCACTGGTTGTTCTGGCAGAAGAACACCACCGGGGCGTTGTAGACCGCGGAGAAGGTGAACGACTCGGCGACATCGCCCTGGCTGGAGGCGCCGTCGCCGAAGTACGCGATCACGGCAGAGTCGGCGCCGTCCTTGGCCACGCCCATCGCGTAGCCGGTGGCGTGCAGCGTCTGGGAGCCGATCACGATCGTGTACAGGTGGAAGTTGTTGCTGTTCGGGTCCCAGCCGCCGTTGTTCACACCGCGGAACATGCCGAGCAGGTTCGCCGGGTCGACCCCGCGACACCAGGCGACGCCGTGCTCACGGTAGGTCGGGAAGACGTAGTCCTCGTCGTTCAGGGCCCGGCCGGAACCGATCTGGGCGGCCTCCTGGCCGAGCAGTGAGGCCCACAGGCCCAGCTCGCCCTGGCGCTGCAGGGCGGTGGCCTCGGCGTCGAAGCGGCGGGTGAGCACCATGTCGCGATACAGACCGCGCAGTTCCTCGGCGGTGATCCCGGCGACGTACGCGTCGTACTCGGCGTTCTTGACCCGCTTGCCCTCGGGCGTCAGGAGCTGCACGAGTTCCGGGTCGGTGCTCTTCTTGGTGGTGCGGGTGGTGCGCTTGGTGCCGGTGGTACCGGTACTGCTGCCGGTGGTGCCGGCCTTGCCTGCGGCGCTGCGTCGCGGCTTGCGCGCGGCACTGCTGTCCACGGTCACGTGTGCTCCTCCGTCGTTCCGGCCCCCGGGGTTGCCGGTAGGCCAGTGCGGCTCACCTGTTCTCGACCACCGGGCACGGGGTGGGTGCCACTCGACCGGGAACAGGCGTGACAGGTGCCCCGGCGAGCGCCCTGCAACTTTCACGTTACCCAGTGCTCCACATTTCTGTGAAACCCCTCCTGACCTGCGTTTTTGCTTGGATTTCCAAGTAAATCAGCAGGGACTGGAAGGCCGCTGGTCACAGCCTTGCAGGAGGCCGGAGCTACGGCACGTTATCCCGGCCACCCCGGGCACGGGAAGAGCCAATGTGTGACACTGCCCTCGTACGCGAAGACGTAAATATCCGGGTATTCCTGCTCGACGACCACGAGGTCGTGCGTCGTGGCGTCCACGAAATGCTCTCCGTCGAACCGGACATCGAGGTGGTCGGCGAGGCCGGTACGGCGGCCGACGCACTGGTGCGGATTCCGGCCACCCGGCCCGCCGTCGCGGTGCTCGACGTACGGCTTCCGGACGGCAGCGGCGTCGAGGTGTGCCGGGAGATCCGCTCCCGGGACGAGACCGTCGAGTGCCTGATGCTGACCTCGTTCGCGGACGACGAGGCCCTCTTCGACGCGATCCTGGCGGGCGCCTCCGGTTACGTCCTGAAGGCGATCCGGGGCAACGAACTGCTGCAGGCCGTACGGGACGTGGCCGCCGGAAGGTCACTGCTGGACCCGGTCGCGACAGCCCGTGCCCTGGAGCGGCTGCGCTACGGCGGCGGCGCGCGCACCGACGACAGACCGGCCCGGCTCACCGGTCAGGAACACAAGATCCTCGAAGTGATCGGCGAAGGACTCACCAACCGCCAGATCGACGAACGGCTGCATCTCGCCGAGAAAACGATCAAGAACTATGTTTCCGGTCCGCTCGCCGAACTCGGAATGCGGCGGCGCTCCCAGGCGGCCGCCCATGTGGCCCGTATACAGGCGGAAAAATACGGAAGCCGTTGAGGGATCGGCCAGAGATTTTATCCGCCCTTTAATCGAGCCTTTTGACACCGTGCACCGCGTGACCGAAAGCGACCGACGGCGACTGCCTGTGACAAGCCCCAGCTCACGGCCGCTTTTCGTGCCCTACCATCTGGCGCGTGCCGCGCTCATGTGTACCACCCCCTGTGCCCCACGCGCCCCCGCTGAGAGCCCTGCTGCGCCTGTACGCCGCCGGCACCGCCCTCACCTGCGAACCCGTCGACCAGGGGCTGCTCAACCGCGGCTACCGGCTCTCCACCACTCGCGGCCGCTACTTCCTCAAGCACCACTTCGATCCGGACACCGCCGACCCGGCCGCCATCGAACACCGGCACCGCGCCACCCAGCGCCTGGCCGACCTCGGCGTCCCGGTCGCCCCGCCGCTCGCGCACCGCGAGGGCCGCACGGTCGCCGTCGTCGGCGGCCACGCCTACGCGCTGCACCCCTGGATCGACGGCCGGCACCGCCACGGCGGCCAGCTCACCCGCGGGGAGAGCGCACGCCTGGGGGCGCTCCTGGGCGCCGTACACGCCTGTCTGGAGCGCGTGATGCCACCCAAGGGGCGCACGCGCCCCGCCACGAGCCCGCACCCCGTGGAGAGCGCCGACCCGGCCGCCACCTTCGCCCTGATCGACGACCTGCTCGCCCACGTCCGCCGCCACCGGCCCGCCGACGCCTTCGACGAACTGGCCCGCCACCGGCTGCTGGAGCGCCGCGCGCTCCTGGAGCAGCACGCCGACCGGCGCCCGCCGCGCGGCGGCTCGGTGGGCTGGGTGCACGGCGACTTCCACCCGTTCAACCTGCTCTACAAGGGCGACGCCCCGGCCGCCATCGTCGACTGGGACCGGCTCGGCGTGCAGCCCCGCGCCGAGGAGGCCGTACGTGCCGCAGCGATCTTCTTCGTACGGCCTGCGGGAGCGCTCGACCTGCCGAAGGTGCGGGCGTACGCGCGCACGTACCGGCGCGCGGCCGGGGCCACGCCCTCGGAGCTGGCGGCGGCCGTGCACCGGGTGTGGTGGGAGCGCCTGAACGACTTCTGGATGCTGCGCTGGCACTACGAGCGCGGCGACACCCGCGCGGACTGCCAGTTCCCGGCCGCCTCGGCGCTCGCGGTGTGGTGGACGCGGGAGTACGACGCGGTGTGCGACGCCTTCGTGGAATGACCGCCCCATGAGGTCCCGCCCAGGGGAACGGCGGCGCTGCAGACATCGCGCGCAGTCGCGCACAGCAGTCGCGCACAACGGCACGCGCGCGTGGAGCCGTTGCTCGCACGCGCGCGTGGGATGGCCTGGGGCCTGATCCGCCGGACAGACCCTAGCGGTGACGCCTCAGGGCGTTGCCGGGGCCGACGGCGCCGGTGGCCTTCAAGTTCCGTCTGCGGCCGTGGTGCCGTCCGTGGTGCCCGCGTCCGTCCCGCCGACCGTGGTGCCCGCGTCCGTGCCACCGGCCGCCGGGTCCGTCGTCTGCGACGGGGTGGTCTCCGGGTCCGTCGTCTCCGGCGTGGTCTGCGGGTCCGTCGGCTCGTCGGTCGGGTCGGAGGTGGCCGTGTCGGACGGAGTCACCGACGGGGTGTACGACGGCGGCCACTCCGAACCGGTGCCCGTGTCCGTGCTGTCGTCCGTGGGCGTGTCCGTGGGCTGGCTGGTGGAGTCGTCGGACGGCGACTCGCTGGGCGTCTCGTCCTTCGTGGTCTTCGAGTGGGACGGCGTCGGATCGGTGCCCGTGCCGCCTTCGTTGCCCGTGCCCTTCAGCGCCAGCGCGACACCGACCGCGATCGCGATCACCGCGAGGACGGCGAGGATCCACAGCTTGCCCCGGCCGCTGCCCTTGTTGCCGTGCCCCTCGAAGCCACCGTCGTCGCCGTTCCCGTACCCGGAGGGCAGGATCGGCTGCGGGATCTGCGCGGTACCGGCGCCGAAGTCGCCCGGGTGCTGCATCGCGGTCGTCCCCGCGAAGCCGCCCGCCGGGGTGCTGCGGCCGTCGTGCGTCGTCACCGGGCCGGTGTTCCAGGTGCCGGTGTGGCTGCCCTGGTCGTACAGCATCTGCAGGCCGTACTGGACCATGCCGCGCATCTCTTCGGCCGTCTGGAACCGGTCGTCCGGTTCCTTGGCGAGCGAGCGCATCACCAGGCCGTCCAGCTCCGGCGGGCAGGCGTCGGCGAACTGGGAGGGCGGGGTCGGGATGTCCTGGACGTGCTGGTAGACCACCGACAGCGGGGTCTCGCCGGTGAACGGGGGCCGGAGCGCGAGGAGTTCGTACAGCAGGCAGCCGGTCGCGTACAGGTCGGAGCGGTGGTCCACGGCCTTGCCGAGCGCCTGCTCCGGGGAGAGGTACTGCGGGGTGCCCATGACCATGCCGGTCTGCGTCATCGTCGTGGACGCACCGTGCAGGGCGCGGGCGATGCCGAAGTCCATCACCTTGACGGCGCCGTTGTGCGTGATGATGACGTTGGCCGGCTTGATGTCGCGGTGCACGATGCCGTGCTGGTGCGAGTAGGCGAGCGCCTCCAGCACCCCGGAGACGATGATCAGGGCCTGCTCGGGGCCCGGCGCCTCTGCGTTCAACAGCAGGTCACGGATGGTGCGGCCCTCGACCAGCTCCATCACGATGTACGGCACGGACTGGCCGCCCACGTAGTCCTCGCCGGAGTCGTACACGGCGACGATCGCGTGGTGGTTGAGCCCGGCCACCGACTGGGCCTCGCGCGTGAAGCGGGCCTTGGACGTCGGGTCCTCGGCCAGGTCGGCGCGGAGCAGCTTGACCGCGACCGTGCGGCCCAGACGGACGTCCTCGGCAGCGAACACCTCGGCCATGCCGCCCCGGCCCAGCCGGTGGGTCAGCCGGTACCGGCCGTCGCCGACGAGCCCTCCGTTGCCCCACATCTCCGGCGTCTCTGACATGCCGCCGCCAGTCGCCTCGGGGTCGGACGGGCCCTGGGCGCTGTGCGTCTGTGCCATCGGTCCTCGCCGTCGTTTCTGCCCGCGGTGCGCGCGGTGTTGTTACGGTCTCCGTCGGCCACGCTACAGCCTTCGCGCAAGCCTCCGGTCCGAGATGGGTACCGGGACCGGCCCGACCGGATCGGTCATGAAACCCCTAGCACGCGCTCTCGTGCAAATTCTGTGCGCTGGTCGTACGCCCCCTGTAACGCTTCCGCGACGCTTCTTTCGCGTACGGTCACGGAACGGGCACCGAGCTTGACGTGTCAGTGCCCTGGGGCAGACTTGGCCGGGAATGAGACATTCGATCAAGGCATGTTCGCTCAATGACGGCGCCGGACGGCCGGTGGGGGACGCGGAGAGATGAGCCACGACGGCGCACAGGGCAGGTACGCGGGACGGGCACTGGCCGGCGGTCGCTACCAGTTGCGCGATCTGCTCGGTGAAGGCGGCATGGCCTCGGTCCACCTGGCGTACGACGCCGTGCTGGACCGCCAGGTCGCGGTCAAGACCCTGCACACCGAGCTGGGCCGGGAGCAAGCCTTCCGCGAGCGGTTCCGCCGCGAGGCACAGGCCGTGGCCAAGCTCACGCACACCAACATCGTCTCCGTCTTCGACACCGGCGAGGACGATCTGGACGGCGCGACGATGCCCTACATCGTCATGGAGTACATCGAGGGCCGCCCGCTCGGCTCGGTGCTCGACGAGGACGTACGGCAGTACGGCGCGATGCCCGCCGACAAGGCCCTGAAGATCACCGCCGACGTGCTGGCGGCGCTGGAGATCAGCCACGAGATGGGCCTGGTCCACCGCGACATCAAGCCCGGCAACGTGATGATGACCAAGCGCGGCGTCGTCAAGGTGATGGACTTCGGCATCGCCCGCGCCATGCAGTCCGGCGTCACCTCGATGACACAGACCGGCATGGTCGTCGGCACCCCGCAGTACCTCTCGCCCGAGCAGGCCCTCGGCCGCGGCGTGGACGCCCGCTCCGACCTGTACTCGGTCGGCATCATGCTGTTCCAGCTGGTCACCGGGCGGCTGCCGTTCGACGCGGACTCCCCGCTGGCGATCGCGTACGCGCATGTACAGGAGGAGCCGGTCGCCGCCTCCTCGGTCAACCGTTCCCTTCCGCCCGCCGTGGACGCTCTGATCGCCCGCGCGCTGAAGAAGAACCCGAACGAGCGCTTCCCGACCGCCGAGTCCATGCGCGACGAGTGCCTGCGCGTCGCCGCCTCCTTCCAGGCGGCGGCCCCGAGCATCGTGCCGGGCACCGGCCCGACGCAGAGCGGCGCGGGCGTGGGCTCCGCGGTGTTCCCGCCGGTCGACCAGGCGACCCCGGCGCCCACCGGTCCGGTCCAGACGCCGTACCAGCCGACTCCGCCGCCGAACCCGTACGGCACCCCGGCGCCCACTCCGGCCCCGGCCCCGGCGTACGGCTACCCGCAGCAGGGCGGCTACCAGACCCCACCGGCGGGGTACGGCCAGCAGGCTCCCGCGACCCCGCCGCCGTACAACCTCACGCCCCAGACCGCGGCCCAGCCGTCCGGCGGGAGCGGCGCGGGCGGCGGCAAGAGCAACAAGCCGGTGATCATCGGCTCGATCGTCGTGTCCCTCGTCGCGGTCGTCGGCCTGATCGTCGCGCTGGCGCTGAACAACGGCGGCGAGGACGACAAGGGAGGCGGCGGTGACGCCAGCCCCTCGGCATCGACCCACGCGGCGGGCTACCGGGGTCCGGACACGTCCAAGGTGGTCGACAAGACCGACTGCACGGAAGCGCGGGAGTCGTACAACGACCCGAACAAGATCCAGCTCCCGGACTTCCGGTACAAGTACATCAAGTCCGTCAAGGAGTGCGCGGCGGCCGCGGGCTGGCGCATCACGACCAAGGACGTCGACGAGAACACCTACGGCCAGGGCGCGGTGATCGACCAGTTCCCCCAGCAGGGCACGGACGTCGACCCGAAGGACGTGGAGATCCAGCTCAACGTGTCGACGGGCAACCCCTAGCAGGGACCGGCCGCACCACGGCAGACACAGGGAAGGGCCCGGCGGGCGACCGCCGGGCCCTTTGCTGCTCGAACCGCCGGGACAGCGGAGACAGCCGGGAGGACTGCCAGGGCTACAGGTACGGTCCGCCCGAGCGGCCGCCCGTGTGCGGGTCGTCGCCGCCGTCGTGGCCCACGCCCGGCGGCAGCGCGCGGCGCATCTGCTCCAGCTGGGCCCGCGCGGCCATCTGCTGGGCGAACAGCGTCGTCTGGATCCCGTGGAACAGGCCCTCCAGCCAGCCCACCAACTGGGCCTGCGCGATGCGCAGTTCCGCGTCGCTCGGGGTTCCGTCGTCCGTGAACGGCAGGGAGAGCCGCTCCAGCTCGTCGACCAGCTCCGGCGCCAGACCGTCCTCCAGCTCCTTCACGGAGCTGCGGTGGATCTCCTTGAGCCGGACCCGGCTCGCCTCGTCCAGGGGAGCCACGCGCACCTCCTCGAGGAGCTGCTTGATCATGCTGCCGATCCGCATCACCTTGGCCGGCTGCTCGACCTGCTCCGTCACCGGAACCTCACGGGAGTCCTCGTCTCCACCACCGCCGCCAATCGCCATGCCGTCCTGGCCCACGACCAGGATCTGGGGATTCTCCGGTGACCGTTCGTTCCTCGGCATCTCCATGCCGCCATTCTCTCGCACCCGTACACCTCATCACCGTGGTGCCCCCTCATGGGGGTGATCCACCGTTTAGACCTGTCGGCCCAACCCGGAATGCCCTCTCTGCCATGAAATGTGAGGCTGACTGACATCGGTGTTCGACGTCTGGGCTCCGGGAGGTCACCGACGTGACTCCAAGGCTGCGTCTCACGCTCCGCCTCATAGGACTGGTACTCGTCCCCGCTGCGGCTGTGCCGGCATACGGCACGGCCACCGCGTACGGGGTCCGAGCCGCCCCGCCGGGCTCCCCCGCGCCCTCGGACCGGCCCATGGCGTTCGCCTCACCGGCCGCCCAGGCCTCCGCTTTCCCCGCCGCCCGGTCCTCCGCTTCTCCTTCCGCTTCCGCCTCCGCCACGGCCGAGCCGTCGCGGGCCGGGAGCCGCGCCGGTGAGGGCCGGATGCGGCCGGGCCGGCCGGACGGACCGGCCGCCGAGGAGGAGGGCGACGACGACGGCACGGCCACCGGGCCCCCCGACACCGTCGGTCCTGAGGACGGCTACCCGGACGAGCCGGAGACCGCGGACCTCCCGGGCCGGCCCCCGGCCGCCTCCGACTCGCCCGAGGAAGCCGGACTGAACCCCGCCCGGCCCGCGCTGCAACCGGCGATCCAGGAGCCGGTCCACCAGGGCGGGGGCCCGGCCGAGCCCGCCCTGCAGATCCTGCCCCTGGGCTCCGGGCTGGTCCTGATCGGGCTGGGCCTCGGCCTGGCGTTCGTGGGCCTGCGGGTACGGCGCAGCTGACCGGCCCGCTACGGCGCGACCAGCAGCACCTTCCCGACGTGTCCGCTCGCCTCGAGCACCCGGTGCGCCTCGGCCGCCTCCGGCATCGGCAGCTCGCTGTCGACGACCGGGCGGACCTGCCCCGCCGCGAGCAGGGGCCACACATGCTCGCGTACGGCGGCCACGATGGCCGCCTTCTCGCTCAGCGGCCGGGCCCGCAGCGAGGTCGCGCTGATCGCGGCCCGCTTGTTCAGCAGGGTGCCGATGTTCAGCTCGCCCTTGATGCCGCCCTGCATGCCGATGATCGCGAGGCGTCCGTTGACGGCGAGGGCCTGGACGTTGCGGTCCAGGTACTTCGCGCCCATGTTGTCGAGGATGACATCGGCGCCCGCGCCGTCCGTGGCCTGCTTGATCTCGGCGACGAAGTCCTGTTCGCGGTAGTTGATCAGCACGTCCGCGCCCAGGTCGGCACAGTGGTCCAGCTTCTCCTTCGTCCCGGCGGTCACCGCGACCCTCGCGCCGACGGCCTTGCCCAGCTGGATCGCCATCGTGCCGATGCCGCTGGAGCCGCCGTGCACCAGCAGGGTCTCGCCCGGGCGCAGGTGGGCGACCATGAAGACGTTGGACCAGACGGTGCAGACCACCTCGGGCAGCGCGGCCGCCTGCTTCAGGTCGACGCCGTCGGGCACCGGCAACAGCTGCCCGGCCGGAACGACGACCTTCTCGGCGTAGCCGCCGCCCGCGAGCAGCGCGCACACCTCGTCGCCGACGGCCCAGCCGGAGACCCCGGGGCCGAGCGCGGCGATCCTGCCGGAGCACTCCAGGCCGGGGTACGGGGACGCGCCGGGCGGCGGGTTGTAGAAGCCCTGCCGCTGCAGGACGTCGGCACGGTTGACGGCGCTGGCCACCACCTCGACCAGCACCTCGCCCTCGCCGGGCGTCGGATCGGGAACCTCGTCCCACACGAGCGCCTCGGGCCCACCAGGTTCGGGAATCGTGATCGCATGCATGCCGGCGACGCTACTCCTCGGCGTCACCGCCGCACGGGCGGCCCGCTCACTCGTGGGGCAGCTGGCGGGGGTGCGGGGTGACCTGGGCACCGGGGCTTGCCCGGACGATGGTGATCAGGCGGTCCGTCAGCTGAAGGGTGCCGATGGACGGGTCGTCGTAGCCGAGCACCCGGTGTCCGCGGACGACGCTCACCACGAGGTCGTCCGTCTCGCGCGGGGACTTGCCCGCCTCGGCCCGGACCACGGGACGTTCGACCATGTCCAGGCCGCTGCCCTGCTGGATCAGGTCCTCCATGACCATGCCGGCGGCGGGGCTGAGCACGGACAGGCCGAGCAGCCGGCCGGCCGCGCCGGAGCTGGTGATGACGGCATCGGCGCCGGACTGCTTGAGCAGCGGAGCGTTCTCCTCCTCGCGCACGGCGGCCACGATCTTCGCGCTCCGGTTGAGTTGCCGGGCCGTCAGGGTGACCAGGACGGCGGTGTCGTCGCGCTGCGGGGCGACGATGATCTGGCGTGCCCTGGGCACTTCGGCACGCAGGAGCACCTCGCTGCGGGTGGCGTCGCCTATGACGCCCGCGAAGCCCTCGGCGGTCGCCGCGTCGATCACCTTGGAGCTGGGGTCGACCACGACCACCTGCTCCTTCTTCAGTCCCGTCGCGCACACGGTCTGGACGGCCGACCGCCCCTTCGTACCGAAGCCGATGACGACGGTGTGGTCGCGCAAGGTGGACCTCCAGCGGTTCAGCCGCCATTCCTCCCGGGTGCGTTCGGTGAGGACTTCCAGCGTGGTGCCGACCAGGATGATCAGGAACAGCACCCGCAGGGGCGTGATGACGAAGATGTTGGTGAGCCGGGCACCGTCGCTGACCGGGGTGATGTCGCCGTACCCGGTGGTGGAGAGGGTGACGGTCGCGTAGTAGAACGCGTCGAGGAGGTCGACGGAGCCGTCGGAGTTGTCGTTGTAGCCCTCGTGGTCGGCGTAGACGATCAGCGCGGTGGCGACCAGCACCGCAAGGGCCATGAGCAGCCGTCTGAAGACCTGGCGGATCGGGCGCTCCACCACTTTCCTCGGGAGTTTCACCCGATGGGGCACCGGGTCGTCGTCCGCATGGCGGGCGATGGCGTCGTGGCCCGGAAGTTTCACGTGAAACACACCCCGATTCCGGCCGCAGCCCACGGCAGGTCCAGCAGTTCCGCCTCCTCACCCTGTCCGGCCCCGCCCGGCGGTACGACGGCCAGCGCGTCGGCGGCGGCGATCCCGCGCAGCATGGCCGGGCCCTGGTAGTGCAGCGGTGCGGCACGGTCGCCGCGCAGCGCCACGGGGACGAGCCGAGTGTCGTACGGGTGCCCGTGCACCGCCTCCTTGAGCGGCAGCGAGTACGGCTCGGGGGCGGGACGGGCGGCGAGGGTACGCAGCAGGGGCTCCGCCAGCGTGAGCAGGCCGGAGACGGCCGCGAGCGGGTTGCCCGGCAGACCGACGAGGTGTTGGTTCTCCTTGGTGCGGGCCAGCAGCATGGGGTGGCCGGGGCGCACCTTGACGCCGTCGACGAGGAGTTCCGCGCCGATCCGCTCCAGGGTGGGGTGGACATGGTCGACAGGTCCGGCGGCGGTGCCGCCGGTGGTGACGATCAGGTCGGCATCGGAGCCGGTGAGCGCCTTGCGCAGGGCCCTGGCATCGTCACCCAGTCGACGTACGGCGATGACCTCCGCGCCCATCGCGCGCAGCCAGGGCGGCAGCATCGGGCCGAGCGCGTCCCGGATCAGTCCCTCGCGCGGGAGCCCCTCGGTGAGCAACTCGTCTCCGAGAACGAGGACTTCGACGCGGGGCCGGGGGACGGCGGTGACGGTGTCGTATCCGGCGGCCGCGGCGAGGCCCAGGACGGCCGGTGTGACGAGGGTGCCGACGGGGAGCAGCTGGTCGCCGCTGCGGCACTCCTGGCCGCGCGGGCGGATGTCCTGGCCGTGGCCGACCTCCTGGGTGCAGTGGAGCCGGCCCTGGGCGTCCGTACGGCCGTGTTCGGTGCGCAGGACGGCGGTGGTGTCGGCCGGGATGCGGGCGCCCGTCGCGATGCGGACCGCCTCGCCGTCGGTCAGCGGCTCGGGCTGCCCCTGTCCGGCCAGCACGCCCTCGTCCCGCACCTCCCAGGGGCCGGGTCCGGCGACCGCCCAGCCGTCCATCGCGGAGGTGTCGAAGGAGGGCAGGTCGGTGAGCGCGTCGACCGGGGTGGCGAGGACCAGGCCGAGAGAGTCGGAGAGGGCGACGGAGACGGGGCTGCGGCGGATTCCCGAGCGGGGGGCGCGGGCGGCGATCTCGCGGGCCCGGGGCCAGGGGGTGGCCTTGTGCCGCTCGTGAGGCTCGTCCGGGGCGCCGGAGGCGGGCACGGGTACGGTGCCGTCGTCCTTGGGATCTCTCACGAGGGCCAGGGCCTCCTCGACGTCGAGGTCGTCGCTGTCCTCGGCGGGCGCTCCGGCCCGGATGCCCGGGGCGGTCATCCGGCGTCCGGGGCGGCGTCGCCCTCGCTGCTCTCTTCCTCCCAGCGCAGCGCCAGCGCCGTGGCCTTGCGGGCGGCCTCGGCGACGGCTTCGGGACCCCCCTTGGCCTGGGCGGCGGCGTAGCCGACGAGGAAGGTGGTCAGGGGCGCGGCGGGCCGGGCCACGCCGTGCGCGGCGTCGCGAGCCAGATCGAGCAGGACGCCGGTGTCGACGTCGAGGTCGATGCCCAGCTCGTCCTTGACTGCGGAGATCCATTCATCCAACACGTGCCCATGCTCCCTGATGCGTGCCCTGGCGGCGGCGATGTCGTCCCAGGTGTCGCAGTCGAAGGACGCGAGCGGGTCCGGGACGCGGGTGAGATCGAGAGCGCCGGTCAGCCGGCGCAGGGGCAGGCCGGTCAGGCCGTCGTGCCCGGTCGCGAGGGCCGCCAGTGCGCGGCGCAGCGCGGCGGTGCGGTAGGCCGCCACGAGCGGCTGGTCGCGGCCGTCGGCGTCGGTGAGCAGCGCCCCGTCGGCGCCGGTGTCCCCGAGGACGGTCAACAGCCGCTCCAGCGTGGCCGTTTCGAGGAAGGGCAGGTCGGCGGAGAGGACGACCGCGTGCTCGGCGGTGGTGAGTCTGAGGCCCGCGTCCAGGGCTGCGACCGGTCCGCCGCCGGGCGGGTCCTCGCGTGCCCAGCGCACCGGGCGGGCGGTGGGCCGGGGGCCGGCGACGACGACCGTGGTGGCCGCGCCGACGCAGGCCGCGAGCACCCGGTCGAGCAGTGGGCGCCCGCCGACGCGCAGCCCGGGCTTGTCGGCCCCGCCGAGCCGCCGGGCGGCGCCGCCGGCCAGCACGACGGCGTCGTACGGCGCAGTGGTCCCGGGGGCGGCGGGAGCGTTGTCGGTCACCCTCTGAGTATGCGTGCCGCACTGATCACAGGGAACCGACGGGCGGGGACGTGATCCGCGGGGAACGCCTGTGTCCGGCGCTCCCCGCGTCCCTCTGCCGGGTCACAGGGTGCGCAGCAGCACCGCCGGCTGTTCCACGCAGTCCGCCACGTACCGCAGGAAGCCGCCTGCCGTGCCGCCGTCGCACACCCGGTGGTCGAAGGTGAGCGAGAGCTGGACGACCTGGCGCACGGCCAGCTCGCCCTCGTGCACCCAGGGCTTGGGGACGATGCGGCCGACGCCGAGCATGGCCGCCTCGGGGTGGTTGATGATCGGGGTGGAGCCGTCGACGCCGAAGACCCCGTAGTTGTTCAACGTAAAGGTCCCGCCGGTGAGTTCCCCGGGGGTCAGGGTCACGGCCCGGGCCGCCTCGGTGAGCCGGGCGAACTCCGCGGTCAGCGCCTCGGCGTCGCGCGCGTGGGCGTCCCGGACGACCGGCACGACCAGCCCGCGCCCGGTCTGCGCGGCGAACCCGAGGTGCACGTGGTCGAGTTGGACGACCTCACGGGCGTCGGTGTCGACGTAGGAGTTCAGTTCGGGGAAACGGGCGAGGGCGGCGGTGCAGATGCGGGCGAGCAGCGCGAGGAGGGAGATCTTCGTGTCTCCGGCCGCGTTCATCGCCGCCCGCGCGCGCATGAGTTCCGTCGCGTCCGCGTCGACCCAGCAGGTCGCGTCGGGGATCTCCCGCCGGCTGCGGGAGAGCTTGTCGGCGACGGCGCCTCGGACGCCCTTGAGGGGGGTACGGATACCGTTGCGGACAGGGGAGACGCGGGCGACCGGTGCCTCCGCGACGGGAGCAGGGGCGGTGGCGGGGGCGGCCTTGGCCCGCAGGGCGCCCTCGACGTCGGACCGCAGGATCAGCCCGTCCGGTCCCGAACCGGACAGCTGCCGCAGGTCGAGGTCATTGTCCCGGGCGAGCCGGCGCACCAGCGGGGAGATCACGGGGACGGGTCCCTCGGTGAGCACGGGGGCGGGCTCGGGGACGGACGGCACCGGAGCGGGCGTCTTCGCCGTTCCGTTGGCGGTGGCCGCCGACCGCACCCTGCGGCGCCGCGCCGGCGCGTCGGAGGTGCCGTACCCGACGAGGACGTTGCCCGATCCCTCGGTGTCCCCGCCCGCGGCCCGGAGCGGCTGCGGGACCTGGGCAACCTGGGGGCCCACCGCCACCGTCAGCAGCGGGGCGCCGACGGGCAGTTCCGTGCCCTCCTCGCCGAAGCGGGCGGTGACCACACCTCCGTAGGGGCAGGGGACCTCGACCATCGCCTTGGCCGTCTCGACCTCCACGACCGGCTGGTCGATGGCGACGACGTCACCGACCTGCACCAGCCAGCGGACGATCTCCGCCTCGGTGAGTCCCTCGCCGAGGTCGGGAAGCTTGAACTCCAGCACCTGTGCCATCAGCCCTCGGCCTCCCACTGCAGGCGCGCCACGGCGTCCAGGATGCGGTCGACGCCGGGCAGGTGGTGCCGCTCCAGCATCGGCGGCGGGTAGGGGATGTCGAAGCCGGCCACGCGCAGCACCGGTGCCTCCAGATGGTGGAAGCAGCGCTCGGTGACACGGGCCGCTATCTCGCCGCCCGGGCCGCCGAAACCGGTCGACTCGTGGACGACGACCGCCCGCCCGGTGCGCCGGACGGCCGCGCAGACCGTCTCGTCGTCGAACGGCACCAGGGAGCGCAGGTCGAGGACTTCCAGGTCCCAGCCCTCGGCCCGGGCGGCCTCGGCGGCCTCCAGGCAGACCGGCAGGGACGGCCCGTAGGTGATGAGCGTGGCGCTGCTGCCCTGGCGGCGCACGACCGCACGGCCTATGGGCTCGACGTCCGTGGGGTGCTCGGGGTTCCAGGTGTCCTTGGACCAGTAGAGCCGCTTGGGTTCCAGGAAGACGACCGGGTCGTCGGAGGCGATGGCCTGGCGCAGCAGCCCGTAGGCGTCGGCGACGGTCGCGGGCGTGACGACGTGGAGGCCCGGGGTGGCCATGTAGTAGGCCTCGGAGGAGTCGCTGTGGTGCTCGACGCCGCCGATGCCGCCGCCGTAGGGGACGCGCACGGTGATCGGCAGGGGCATCCGGCCGCGGGTGCGGTTGCGCATCCGGGAGACATGGCTGATCAGCTGTTCGAAGGCCGGGTAGGCGAAGGCGTCGAACTGCATCTCCACGACCGGGCGCAGGCCGTACATGGCCATGCCGACGGCGGTGCCGAGGATGCCCGCCTCCGCGAGCGGGGTGTCGGTGCAGCGGTTCTCGCCGAACTCCTTGGCGAGCCCGTCGGTGACCCGGAAGACGCCGCCGAGAGTGCCGACGTCCTCGCCCATGACGTGCACGGCGGGGTCGGCGGCCATCGCGTCGCGCATCGCGCGCGTGAGGGCCTGCGCCATGGTGGCGGGTTTGACGGCGACGGTGGTCATCGGAGGTCGCCTTCCTGGTCCTGCTCCGCCTCCAGCTCGGCGCGCAACAGGGCGCGCTGTTCGCGCAGTTGCGCGGTGGACTCGGCGTAGACGTGGTCGAAGAGGTCCATGGGGTTGAGTTCGGGGTCCTGGTTCATGCGCTCGCGCAAGTCGGCGGCCATCTCCTCGGCGTCCTGCCGGGCGGCCTCGATGCCGGCCTCGTCGAGCAGCCCGCGCGCGGTCAGCTCGCGTTCCAGCAACTGGATCGGGTCGTGTGCGCGCCAGGCCTCGACCTCGGCGTCGCCGCGGTAGCGGGTGGCGTCGTCGGCGTTGGTGTGGGCGTCGATGCGGTACGTCACCGCCTCCACGAGGGTCGGGCCGCCGCCCGCGCGCGCGTGCCGTACGGCATCGCTGAGGACCTCGTGCACTGCGGCCGCGTCATTGCCGTCGACCAGCCGGCCCGGCATGCCGTACCCGACGGCCTTGTGGGCCAGGGAGGGCGCGGCGGTCTGCTTGGCGAGCGGGACGGAGATCGCGAAGCCGTTGTTCTGCACCAGGAAGACGACCGGTGCCTGCCAGACGGCGGCGAAGTTCAGCGCCTCGTGGAAGTCGCCCTCACTGGTGCCGCCGTCGCCGACCATGGCGAGGGCGACCACGTCGTCGCCCTTGAGGCGGGCGGCGTGCGCGAGGCCGACGGCGTGCGGGAGCTGGGTGGCCAGCGGCGTGCTCAGGGGGGCCACCCGGTGGGCGTAGGGGTCGTAGCCGGTGTGCCAGTCGCCGCGCAGCAGGGTGAGCGCCTCGACGGGGTCCACGCCCCGGGCGACGACGGCGAGGGTGTCGCGGTAGCTGGGGAACAGCCAGTCGCGTTCCTGGAGGGCCAGGGCGGCGGCGACCTCGCATGCCTCCTGGCCGGTGCTGGAGGGGTAGACGGCGAGACGGCCCTGCTTGGTCAGCGCGGTGGCCTGCACGTTGTACCGGCGGCCTCGCACCAGCTGGGCGTGGAGCCGGCGCAGCAGTTCCGGATCGGCCTTGGCGGCCGTCTCGGTGCCGAGGACGCGGTAGGGCTCGGCGTCGGGCAGCAGCGGCGCGGGGTCCATACGGGGCTGCCAGGCGGGCGGCGGCGATGGCCGGTACGCGCCTCGCTGCTCCATGACCGTCATGACGGCACCTCCTCGTGGGAGTGGCTACGGGAGGCGTGTCGGCTGTGACCCGCCTCACCTACCGATTGTTCGGTCGTCGGCACATTTTGGCTACAGCCCCCGTCAGGCTGTGGACAAACGGTTCTCCACAACCTGGAATGAATGCAGGACGTCCACGGCGATGAAGCGGGGGGACATGGCAGCTGAACAAATGGCCGAGGGACCGCAGGACGGCGCCGCCCTGCCGCCGCCGCGTCCACTGGACGCAGTCGACCAGGACATCCTGAAAATCCTGCAGGCGGACGGCCGTGCCTCGATACGGTCGGTCGCCGAACGCGTCCACGTCTCCCGTGCCAACGCCTACGCGCGCATCAACCGTCTGATCGAGGACGGGGTGATCAGGGGCTTCAGTGCTCGTGTCGACCACGAGCGGGCGGGGCACGGCACGTCGGCGTACATCACGCTGAAGATCGTCCAGAACACCTGGCGCACGGTCCGCGAGCAGCTCAGACAACTGCCCGGCGCCTCCCACATCGCCCTGGTGGGCGGGGACTTCGACGTCCTGCTCCTGGTGCACACGCCCGACAACAGGGCGCTGCGCGAGCTGGTGCTCACCCGGCTCCAGGCGATCCCCGAGGTGCTCAGCTCGCGCACGCTGCTGGTCTTCGAGGAGGAGGACCTGGAGCCCGAGGCGTGAACCCGGCTCTGGCCGCAGGCCTGGATTCGGTCCCACCCGCAGGCCTGGATCCAGTCCTGCCCGAAGGCCCGCCCGGACTCAGTCCTGGCGCAGGCCCGAGAAGGCCAGCCGGGCCACCGCGTCGGCCACCTCGCGGCCGCTGGCGCCCCGCGCCTCGGGCCGGTACCACTCCACGATGGAGTTGATCATCCCGAAGACCAGCCGGGTGGCCAGGCGGACCTCCACGTCGCCGCGTATGTCCCCGTCGGCGGCCGCGGCCTTCAGCAGCTCGGCGACCCGGTGGTCGAAGTCGCGGCGCCGCTCCAGCGCCCAGCGCTCGGTCTCGGTGTTGCCGCGCACACGCAGCAGCAGCGTCACGTACGGCAGCTCGGATATGAGCACCTCGACCATGCGCCGCACGACGTGCTCCAGACGGTCCGCGGCGCGCCCCACGCGCGCGTGCTCCTCCTCGAGGATCCCGAACAGGCCGTCGAGCGCCCGGCTGACTGCCCGGCGCAGCAGCTCCTCCTTGCCGCTGACGTGGTGGTAGATGGACGACTTGGAGATGCCGGCCGCCTTGGAGAGGTGCTCCATGGAGGTGCCGTCGTAGCCGCGCTCGTTGAAGACCTGGACGGCGACGGAGAGCAGCGTCTCGGGCGTGTACGTGTCGCGCTTGGCGGTGGTCATGGGGTGCCCTCCCGCTTGTCGGTGGCGTACGCGTGGCGGTAGAGCGCGAGGGACGGCGCGTACCGGCCGGAGGGGTCGCGCAGGTGCAGGTCGTCCAGCAGGTCGTAGGCCCAGCCGCGGCCGAGCCTGCGGCTCCATTCGAAGGGGCCGAGCGGGTAGTTGACGCCGAGGCGCATCGCGGTGTCGATGTCCTCCTCGGTGGCCACGCCCTTGGCGACGGCGTCGTGCGCGAGGTCCACGACCCGGGCGACCGTACGGGCGACGATCATGCCCGGGACGTCGCCGATGACGCTGACGTCCTTGCCGAGCGCCTGGAAGAGGCCGATGGCCTCGGCGAGGGTCTGCGGCGAGGTGTCCTGGGAGGCGGACAGGGCGATACGGGTGGCCTTGCGGTAGTCGAGGGCGAGGTCGAAGTAGACGACGTCGCGGAACTCCACGGAGGTCTGGCCGTCGGCGAGGACCAGCTGGCCGCCGCTGGGCAGCAGCAGGCGGGTGCCGTGGTCCTCTTCCTCCTCGCGGACCAGGATGCCCGCCTCGCGGATCAGCGTGAGCAGCTCGGCCGCGGGGCCGAGCCCGCCCTCTGCGGTGACGTGGGCGGGCGGCCGCTCCTGCTCGGCGGTGTGCGGCTCGGAGCGCTCGGCGTCCTCGGCGTAGTCGTACCAGCCGTGCCCGCTCTTGCGGCCGAGCCGCCCGGACTCGACCAGCCGGCGCTGGGCCAGCGAGGGCGTGAAGCGCACGTCCTGGAAGAAGGACTGCCACACCGAGTGGGTGACGGACTCGTTGACGTCCTGCCCGATCAGGTCGGTCAGCTCGAACGCGCCCATCCGGAAACCACCCGACTCGCGCAGGACCGCATCGATGGTGGCCGGGTCGGCGGCCTGGGCCTCGTAGACGGCGAAGGCCTCGGCGTAGAAGGGCCGGGCGATCCGGTTGACGATGAAGCCGGGGGTGTCCGCGCAGGCCACGGGGGTCTTGCCCCAGGCGCGCGCAGTCTCGTACGCGCGCGTGGCCGACGTGACGTCGGTGGCGAACCCGGAGACGACCTCGACCAGCGGCAGCAGCGGGGCCGGGTTGAAGAAGTGCAGGCCCAGGAAGCGGCCGGGGTTGGCGAGCGCGCCGCCGATGGCCGTCACCGAGAGGGACGAGGTGTTGGTGGCGAGCAGACAGTCGTCGCCGACGGTCTCCTCCAGCTCCCGGAAGAGCTGCTGCTTGGCGTCCAGCCGCTCCAGGACGGCCTCGACGACCAGCGCGCAGTCCGCCAGCTCGGTGAGGCTGCCCGCGGGCACGAGCCGGGCGCGGGCCGCGTCCCGTTCGGCGGCGGTCAGCCGGTCCTTCGCCACGAGCCGGTCGAGGCGGGCGCCGATCGCTTCGGCCGCCTCCTGGGCGCGCCCGGGAACGGCGTCGTAGAGCCGCACGAGGTGGCCGGCGACCAGCGCGACCTGGGCGATGCCCTGGCCCATGGTGCCGGTGCCGACGACGCCCACGGGGCTGCTGAGGTCGAGTGCTGTCATGTGCGCGATCCTCCCGCACGGGGTTTTCCACAGATGCGGCGGACCCCCTTGTACCGACCGATCGTTCGGTTACTCTAGCTCTGACCGCACGATCCCGCTTCTGTTTCTGCCACGTCTTCTGTTTCTGCCACGTCGTGAACTCGACGGAGAGTTCCCGAGACGAGGAGTTGGTCCCGCATGGCCGCCGAACTGACCACGCACGAGCTGATCACGAAGCACCGGCCCACTCTCGACCAGGCGCTCGAAGCGATCCGCACGCGCGCGTACTGGTCCCCGCACCCCGAGCACCCCAAGGCCTACGGCGAGCACAGCAGCCTGGACGCGGCAGCGGGCAAGGCGGCCTTCGACGCACTCCTCGGCACCCGCCTCGACCTCGGCCAGCCCGGCACCGACGACTGGGTCGGCGGCGAGGTCTCGCCGTACGGCATCGAGCTGGGCGTGACCTACCCGCACGCGGACGTCGACGTGCTGCTGCCCGCGATGAAGTCCGGACAGCGCGCCTGGCGGGACGCGGGCGCGGAGACCCGCGCGGTGGTCTGCCTGGAGATCCTGAAGCGGATCAGCGACCGGACGCACGAGTTCGCGCACGCGGTCATGCACACCAGCGGGCAGGCCTTCATGATGGCGTTCCAGGCGGGCGGCCCGCACGCCCAGGACCGCGGTCTGGAGGCGGTGGCGTACGCGTACGTGGAGCAGGTCCGCACCCCCGAGACGGCCGAGTGGACCAAGCCGCAGGGCAAGCGCGACCCGCTGGCGCTGACCAAGCAGTTCACCCCGGTCCCGCGCGGCATCGGCCTGGTCATCGGCTGCAACACCTTCCCGACCTGGAACGGCTACCCGGGCCTGTTCGCCTCCCTGGCGACCGGCAACGCGGTCCTGGTCAAGCCCCACCCGCGCGCGGTACTGCCGCTCGCGCTGACCGTGCAGGTCGCCCGGCAGGTGCTCGCCGAGACGGGCTTCGACCCGAACCTGGTCGCGCTGGTCGCCGAGCGCCCGGGCGAGGGCATCGCCAAGACGCTCGCCACCCGCCCCGAGATCCGCGTCATCGACTACACCGGCTCGACGTCCTTCGGTGACTGGCTGGAGGCCAACGCCCGCCAGGCGCAGGTCTACACGGAGAAGGCCGGCGTCAACACGGTCATCGTGGAGTCGACCGACAACTACAAGGGCATGCTGTCCAACCTGGCCTTCTCGCTGTCCCTGTACAGCGGCCAGATGTGCACCACCCCCCAGAACCTGCTCGTCCCGCGTGACGGCATCCGCACCGACGAGGGCCCCAAGACCTTCGACGAGGTGACCGCCGACCTCGCCCGCGCGGTCGACGGCCTGCTCGGCGACGACGCCCGCGCGAACGCCCTGCTGGGCGCGATCGTCAACCCGGACGTCAAGGCCCGGCTGGAGGCGGCGGCCGGCCTCGGTGAAGTCGCCCTGGCCTCGCGCGAGATCAGCAACCCCGAGTTCCCGGGCGCGGTCGTCCGCACCCCCGTGATCGTCAAGCTGGACGGCGCCAAGCCGGACGACGAGGCCGCCTACATGAGCGAGTGCTTCGGCCCCGTCTCCTTCGCCGTCGCGGTCGACTCGGTGACCGCCGCGGTGGACCTGCTGCGCCGCACGGTCCGGGAGAAGGGCGCCATGACGGTCGGCGCGTACACCACCGACACGGAGGTCGAGGAGGCCATCGAGGAGGTCTGCCTGGAGGAGGCCGCCCAGCTGTCCCTCAACCTGATCGGCGGGGTGTACGTGAACCAGACCGCCGCCTTCTCGGACTTCCACGGCTCGGGCGGCAACCCGGCGGCGAACGCGGCCCTCACCGACGGCGCGTTCGTGGCCAACCGCTTCCGGGTGGTGGAGGTCCGCCGGGAGGCGTGACGCCCCGCCGGGAGGCCTAGGACGCCGTGGCTGCGCCCCCGGTCGCACTCCAGTGGTACAGCGTCATGGCCACACTGGTGGCCAGGTTGTAGCTGGAGACCTGGGGGCGCATCGGCAGCGCCAGCAGATGGTCGGCACGCGCGCGCAGCTGTGCCGACAGGCCGCTGCGCTCCGACCCGAAGGCCAGCACGGCGTCGTCCGGCAGCTGGGTGCCCCGGATGTCGTCGCCCTCCGGATCGAGGGCGTACAGCGGCCCGGCGGGCAGCTCCTCGACCTCGAGCCGTTCCACGGCGGTCGCGAAGTGCAGCCCCGCTCCACCGCGCACCACGGTGGGGTGCCAGGGGTCGAGGGTGCCCGTGGTGACCACTCCGGTCGCCCCGAAGCCGGCGGCCAGCCGGATCACGGCGCCGGCGTTGCCGAGGTTTCGCGGGTTGTCGAGGACCACTACAGGCGCGGTGCGGGGCCTGCGGGCGAGCGCCCGCAGATTGGCCTCACGGGAGGACCGTACGGCCAGGGCGGCCACGCCCGTCGGATGGGGGCGCGGCACGAGCGAGGCGTAGGTCTCCTGCGCCACCTCCGTCAGGAGCGCGTCCAGCGCGTCCCTGACGTCCCCGGCCAGCTCCTCGGCGAGGGCGAGCACCGCCCGCCGGTCGGTGGTGACCGCCACCGGGACCTGAGCGCCGAAGCGCAGCGCGTGCTTGAGGGCGTGGAAGCCGTCGAGCAGCACGGCGTCACCGGCGCGCTCGCGCCAGCGGGTCACGGGGTCGGTCATGCAGTGAACCCTACGCGGCCCTTCGTGCTCTCCTCCGGGGAGCGCTGCGGCGGCAGCGTACGGTCGCCCTCGCCGCGCCGGACCAGGCGTCCCCGCGCGCGTGCCGCCCAGCCGCCGAGCAGCAGCAGGAAGGACGTGGGCAGGAAGACCGCGTCCGCCGTGATCATCGCCAGCGAGAAGAACGGCAGGCCGAGGACGACCGCGATCACGGCGTGCTCGGTCATCATCAGCACCAGCAGAACGTTCTTGACCCGCCGGTTGAACAGCGTGAACGGGAAGGCGACCTGCACCATGACCGTCCCGTAGGTCACGATCATCATGATCGTTCCGCTGGAGGACATCAGGTCGGCCAGGGCGGGCCAGGGCGAGAAGTAGTCGAGGTGGAGCGGGTAGTAGACGGCGGTGCCGTCCTGCCAGCGCGAACCCTGGATCTTGTACCAACCGGCCGTGGCGTAGATCAGACAGGCCTCCGCCATGATCACGAACAGGGCGCCGTTGTGCACGACGTTGGCGATCACGTCCAGCAGGATCCGCGGCTCCTGCGACCTCGCCCGGCGCTGCACCGCGGCCCACAGGCCGAGCGCCGCCCACGCCGTCCACAGCAGCGCGGGGATCAGCCAGCCGTTGTCGAACCGGCCCGCCAGCGTCACACCGGCAAGCGCGAGGCCGAGCACCGCCCACAGCACAGGTCCCACCCGGTCGGGGCGGACCCGCTCCCCCCGCGCGCGTGCCGCCTCGTCGCGGGCCGCCCGCCGGGCGTCGAGCGACCAGACCCGCCCGCAGCGCGTGAACACCAGGTAGAAGGCCATCAGGTGGAGGACGTTGTCGCCGCCGTCGCCCACGAAGACGCTGCGGTTCTGCAGCGACAGCACGCCGACCATGAACAGCACGGAGGCGGTACGGGTGCGCCAGCCGAGCAGCAGCGCCGCGCTGGAGAGGATCGCCAGCAGGTAGAAGATCTCGAACCAGGCCTGCCCGTCGGACCACATCAGGGCCGTGAACGCGTGGTTGTCGGAGGTCAGCTGCCGGCCGAGGTCCCAGCTCCAGGGGCCGTCGGGGCCGTACAGCTCTCGGCGGTGGGGGAACTCGCGCAGCAGGAAGAGCAGCCAGGTCGCGGCGAAGCCGATGCGGATCACGGCGCTCTGGTACGGGCCGAGCGCCGACTCGGTGACGCGGGCGATGCCGCGCGAGAGCGTCAGGGAGAGACGGTTCACCGCACACCTCCCTCGGCCTCGTCGGCGGCCACCGTCCACCAGGGCAGCAGACGGTAGACGGGCTTGTCGGAGACCTTCTCGCGGCTCCACTTCGGCGGCTGCACGTTCGTGGTGCAGGAGCGGACCTGCACGCGCTGGATGACGCCCTCCCGGCTGGTCGCGTCCTCCCGGTACAGGCGCATCACGACGATCCGGCGCACGTACTGCTCGGAGAGCGAGCCGCGCAGACCGACGGACCGGTTGTCGGCGGCGTGCGTGGCTGCGAAGAAGTCCCAGGCGCGGCGCAGTTCGTTCTGCTCGGTGTGGCTGGGCAGCAGGCTGCCGTCGATGGCGGCGCCGTCCCGGGCGGACAGGTCGTTCCAGCCGGTGGTACGCAGGCTGCCGTCTTTCATCCGGACCTCGGCGCGCACCTGGACGGCGATGTTCTGCTGGAGGGGGTTCGGGGCGAACAGCTTCCAGTTCTGCTCGAACTCCGGATACACCCACTCCTGTATCGCCTTGCCGTGCTGCTTGGTCACCGTGTTCGCCGGCGCGAGGCTCAGGAACACCATCGCCAGATGCACACAGGCCGCGACGGCCACGACCGCGAGCGCCACCGCCGCGCCGATCTGGTAGCGGGGGGAGAGGGCGGCGACGCCGGTGCGGGGTGCCGTGGGCGGGGGCGGGGGCCCGGGGGGCGGTGAGCCGTCGGGATCGCCCGAGGCGTCCCGGGTGGGCACCTCCTGGTGCTCGGGGTCCTCTCGGCCGTCGGGATCCTCCCGGCCGTCGGGATCCTCCCGGCGCTCGGGATCCTCCGGGCGACGCGCCCCGGTCGACCCGTCAGGCCCGTGCGGAGCCCGCGAGTCCTCGTCGTACGCGTCCATTCCGGCCCGTCCCCCGCTTCCACTCGGTCATCGCGGCACCGTCACAGGCGCCGCATTCTTCCCGAGCGCCACTCCTTGGCACTCGCACGGAACGGTACTCAGCACCGGCCGCCCGGCGCAGCCCCGGGTACGGCCCGGATCAGTGGCCCTCACCACTCCGTGCCGGCCCGCCCGCGGTTTTCCACAGGCGGGCCGCGGGGTTTTCCACAGCGGTTGACACCCGCGGCGGCCCGGGCACACCATTGATGACGCACGGACCGAACGATCGGTCGGGACGTATTCAAGGAGAGCCCGAGGTCAGGGGGACCGCATGGCCACAGCAGCCGCGCACCGCACGGCCCGTACGGAGGCGGACGCCGCACGGACCGCCACCGAGGACACGGCGGAGTACCAGCGCGCCTTCGACGCGGCCGTGGCCGCCGAAGAACGCATCGAACCGCGCGACTGGATGCCCGACGCCTACCGCGCGACCCTGGTCCGGCAGATCGCCCAGCACGCGCACTCCGAGATCATCGGCATGCAGCCGGAGGCCAACTGGATCACCCGCGCGCCCAGCCTGCGCCGCAAGGCGATCCTGATGGCCAAGGTCCAGGACGAGGCCGGCCACGGCCTGTACCTGTACAGCGCGGCCGAAACCCTCGGTACCGGCCGCGACGAGCTGCTCGACAAGCTGCACAGCGGCCGCCAGAAGTACTCCTCGATCTTCAACTACCCCACGCTGACCTGGGCCGACGTCGGCGCGATCGGCTGGCTCGTGGACGGCGCCGCGATCACCAACCAGGTTCCCCTGTGCCGCTGCTCCTACGGGCCCTACGCACGCGCCATGGTGCGGATCTGCAAGGAGGAGTCCTTCCACCAGCGCCAGGGATACGAGCTGCTGCTGGCCCTGAGCAAGGGCACCCCGGAGCAGCACGCGATGGCGCAGGACGCGGTGAACCGCTGGTGGTGGCCCTCGCTGATGATGTTCGGCCCGCCCGACGACGAGTCACAGCACTCCGCGCAGTCGATGGAGTGGAAGATCAAGCGCCACTCGAACGACGAGCTGCGCCAGCGCTTCGTCGACATCTGCGTCCCGCAGGCCGAGTCCCTGGACCTGACCCTCCCCGACCCGGACCTGCGGTGGAACGAGGAGCGGGGACAGCACGACTTCGGCGCGATCGACTGGACGGAGTTCTGGGACGTCCTCAAGGGCAACGGCCCGTGCAACGAGCAGCGGATCACCCAACGCAGGCGCGCACACGACGAGGGCGCGTGGGTGCGGGAGGCGGCCGCGGCCTATGCGGCCAAGCACACCGGGACCGCCGGTGGAACAGGAGAGGCGCGAGCATGACGAACACCGACTGGCCCCTGTGGGAGGTCTTCGTGCGCTCCAGGCGCGGCCTCTCCCACACGCACGCCGGCAGCCTGCACGCACCGGACGCGGAGCTGGCCCTGCGCAACGCCCGCGACCTCTACACCCGGCGCGGCGAAGGCGTCTCGATCTGGGTCGTCCCGGCCTCCGCGATCACCGCGTCCTCGCCCGACGAGAAGGACCCGTTCTTCGAGCCGGCCGCCGACAAGCCCTACCGGCACCCGACCTTCTACGAGATCCCGGAAGGGGTGAAGCACCTGTGACCGCGACCGCCCCCGCGACCGCCGCACTCGCCCTCGGCGACGACGCCCTGGTGCTCTCCCACCGCCTGGGGGAGTGGGCCGGGCACGCCCCCGTCCTGGAGGAGGAGGTCGCCCTCGCCAACATCGCCCTCGACCTGCTCGGCCAGGCCCGGGTGCTGCTGTCCATGGCCGGCGACGAGGACGAGCTGGCCTACCTGCGCGAGGAGCGCGCCTTCCGCAACCTCCAGCTGGTCGAGCAGCCGAACGGCGACTTCGCGCACACCATCGCCCGCCAGCTGTACTTCTCCGTCTACCAGCAGCTGCTCTACACCGAACTGGCCACGGGAGACGGCCCGTTCGCACCGCTGGCCGCGAAGGCCGTCAAGGAGGTCGCCTACCACCGCGACCACGCCGAGCTGTGGACGCTGCGGCTCGGCGACGGCACCGAGGTGAGCAGAGAGCGGATGCAGCGGGCGTGCGAGGCGCTGTGGCGGTTCACCGGGGAGATGTTCCAGCCGGTGGAGGGCCTGGACGCCGACTGGGCGGGCATGGAGGCCCGTTGGCTGCGGTCCGTGACCGACGTGCTCACCCGGGCCACCCTGACCGTGCCCGAGGGGCCGCGCACCGGCGCATGGTCGGCGGGCGCCGGCCGGCAGGGCCTGCACACCGAGTCGTTCGGGCGGATGCTCGCGGAGATGCAGCACCTGCACCGCAGCCACCCGGGGGCGTCATGGTGACGGCCACCGCCCTGGAGGCGGAGCTGCTGGAGCTGGCCGGTTCGGTGCCCGACCCCGAACTGCCCGTGCTCACGCTCCATGAGCTGGGCGTCCTGCGCGCGGTGCACCTCAGCGGCGCGGACACGGTCGAGGTCGATCTGACGCCGACCTACACCGGCTGCCCCGCCATCGAGGCGATGAGCGTGGACATCGAGCGGGTGCTGCGCGCCCACGGCATGCGCGAGGTCACCGTCCGCACGGTGCTCGCCCCCGCCTGGTCCACGGACGACATCACCCCCGAAGGCCGTCGCAAACTCCGGGAGTTCGGCATCGCTCCCCCACGTGTGCGCCACGACTCGGGACCGGTGCCGCTCGCCCTGGGGACGACCCGCACCCTCGCCGAGGACATCGACCCGGTCCGCTGCCCGCTCTGCGGATCCGCGGACACCGAGCTGCTGAGCCGGTTCTCCTCCACCGCGTGCAAGGCGCTCCGCCGCTGCCTGGCCTGCCGTGAACCGTTCGACCACTTCAAGGAGTTGTGATGGCACGTTTCCACCCGCTCCCGGTGGCCGCGGTCGACCGGCTCACCGACGACTCCGTCACCCTCACCTTCACCGTCCCACCCGGGCTGCGCGAGGAGTACCGGCACGCGCCCGGCCAGCACCTCGCCCTGCGGCGGCGCACGGACGGCGAGGAGATCCGGCGGACGTACTCGATCTGCTCCCCGGCCCCGGACCCGGCCGGCGAGGGCCCGGGCACGCTGCGTGTGGGAGTGCGGCTGGTCGAGGGCGGCGTCTTCTCGACGTACGCGCTGAAGGAGGTCAACGTCGGCGACGAGCTGGAGGTGATGACCCCGGCCGGACGCTTCACCCTCCAACCGGCACCGGGAATGTACGCGGCGGTCGTCGGCGGCAGCGGCATCACCCCCGTGCTGTCGATCGTCTCCACGCTGCTGGCACGGGAGCCCGGGGCCCGGTTCTGCCTGATACGCAGCGACCGTACGGCCGCCTCGACGATGTTCCTGGAGGAGGTCGCCGACCTGAAGGACCGCTACCCGGAGCGGCTGCAGCTGGTGACCGTGCTCTCCCGCGAGGAGCAGCAGGCCGGCCTGCCGTCCGGGCGGCTCGACCGGGAGCGGCTCACGGGACTGCTGCCGGCGCTGCTGCCGGTGGACCATGTGGCGGGATGGTTCCTGTGCGGGCCGTTCGGGCTGGTGGAGGGCGCGGAGAAGGCACTGCGCGAGCTGGGCGTGGACCGCGCCCGCATCCACCAGGAGATCTTCCACGTGGACGCGGGGGCGGCCCCGGCGCCCACCGTCCCGGCCCCCGCGCACAGCACCGTCACCGCCCGGCTCGACGGGCGCGGCGGCACCTGGCCGGTCCAGGACGGCGAGTCCCTGCTGGAAACGGTGCTGCGCAACCGGCCGGACGCGCCGTACGCCTGCAAGGGCGGGGTGTGCGGCACCTGCCGGGCCTTCCTGGTCTCCGGCGAGGTGCGCATGGACCGCAATTTCGCGTTGGAGGCGGAGGAGACGGAGGCCGGATATGTGCTGGCCTGCCAGTCCCATCCGGTGACCGAGAAGGTGGAGCTGGACTTCGACCGCTGAGGCGCGACAGCCTCGACGACGACCGCACCCGCCTTCCCCGTTCCCTTCTTCTAGAACCTGTTCTATCTTGACGGCCCGCCAGACGATGCGTCGGATCATCCGCCGGATCACCGGACCCTCCGGGAGGACAGGCCGTGGACTTCACCTTCGACGAGGAGCAGTTGGCGGCGGCCGAGGCGGCACGGGGGGTGTTCGCCGGGGTGGCGCCGGACGCGGTGCCCAGCCCGGCGCTCACCACCGGCGCCGTGGCCGACGGCTTCGACCGGGAGCTGTGGTCCCGGCTGGCCGGCGCGGACCTGCTCAGCCTGCTGCTGGACGAGCAGTACGGCGGGGCGGGCCTGGACGCCGTCGCGCTGTGCCTGGTGCTGCGCGAGTCCGCCCAGGTGCTCGCCCGTGTGCCCCTGCTGGAGCACAGCGCGGCCACGGCGACCGTACAGGCCTACGGCGGCAAGGAGTCGAAGGATCGGCTGCTGGCCCGCGCAGGGCGCGGTGAGCTGGTACTGACCGTCGCCGCGCACGGCCGCACCGGACACGACCCGGCGGAACTCGCCGTCACCGCACGGCGGGACGGGCAGGCCTGGGTGCTGGACGGGGTGCAGACGGCGGTGCCGTGGGCGTACGACGCGGACCTCGTCCTGGTACCGGCCCACATCGAGGGCACGGCCGCCGACCGGACCGTACTCGCGCTGGTTCCCCGACGGCACGACGGGGTGGTGCTGGGCGAGCAGATCTCGACGAGCGGGGAGCGTCTGGCCGAGCTGCGTCTGCGGTCCGCGCGGATCGGGGCGGGCGATGTCATCGAGGCCGAGGGCGCCTGGGAGGGGCTGCACGCGCTGCTGGTCACCGGCATCTGTGCGCTGGCCCTCGGACTGGGCGAGCGCGTACTGAGGATGACCAGCGAGTACACCGGCAAGCGGGAGCAGTTCGGGCATCCGATCGCGACCTTCCAGGCAGTCGCCGTCCAGGCCGCGGACCGGTACATCGACCTGCGTGCCATGGAGGCCACCCTCTGGCAGGCCGCCTGGCGGATCGCCTCGGGAGCGGCGGGGGCACTGCCGGCCGCCGGGGACGTCGCCGTGGCGAAGATCTGGGCGGCGGAAGGCGTGCGTCGCGTCGTGCAGACGGCACAGCATCTGCACGGCGGGTTCGGCGCGGACACCGACTACCCGCTGCACCGCTACCACGCCTGGGCCAAGCACCTGGAGCTGGCGCTCGGCCCGGCGGCGGCATACGAGGAGAGGCTCGGGGACCTGCTGGCGGCACACCCACTCAGCTGACCGGGCCCCGGGCAGAGCTAGACGACCGCGCCCGGCGCTCCGGCGTCGGTGATCACCGGTCGGCCCGCGTCCTCCCAGGCCTGCATGCCGCCGGCCACGTTCGCGGCGTCGATGCCCTGCTGGGCCAGGTACATCGTGACCTGGGCCGAGCGGCCGCCGGAGCGGCAGATCACGTTGACGCGGCCGTCCTGCGGGGCGGCCTCGGTCAGCTCGCCGTACCGGGCCACGAACTCGCTCATCGGGATGTGCAGCGCCCCTGCGGCGTGACCTGCCTCCCACTCCTCGTCCTCACGGACGTCCAGCAGGAAGTCGCCGTCGCTGAGGGCTGAGACCTCGACCGTGGGCACACCAGATCCAAAATGCATGTCTACGACGCTACCCGAAGGGCGAGGTGGTTCACCCCTGGCCCAGCAGGCCCGCCAGCTCGGCTTCGCGCTGCTCGATGTCGGCCCGCAGCCGACCGGCGATCTCTTCGAGCAGGCCGTCCGGGTCGTCCGGGGCCAGGCGAAGCATGCCGGCGATCGCGCCGTCCTCGAGTTCGCGGGCGACCATCGTGAGCAGTTCCTTGCGCTGGGTGAGCCACTCCAGGCGGGCGTACAGCTCCTCGGCGGGGCTCGGGCGCCGCTCGGGCGGCACCGGGCCCGCCGCCCACTCCTCGGCCAGCTCCCCGAGAAGTTTCTCGTCGCCGCGGGCGTAGGCGGCGTTGACGCGGGTGATGAACTCCTCGCGCCGCAGCCGCTCCTCTTCCTCCTGTGCGAGGTCGGGGTGGGCCTTGCGGGCCAGCTCTCGGTAGAGCCGGCGGGCTTCCTCGGTGGGCCGTACCCGCTGCGGGGGCCGCACCGTCTGGTCGGTGAGCATGGCGGCGGCCTCCGGGAACAGGCCGTGGCCGTCCATCCAGCCGTTCAGCAGTTCCTCGACGCCGGGAATCGGGAGGACGCGGGCGCGGGCCTCCTCGGCCCGGCGGATGTCCTCGGGGTCGCCGGTGCGGGCCGCCTTCGCCTCGGCGATCTCCGCATCCAGCTCCTCGATGCGGAAGTAGAGCGGGCCGAGCTTCTGCTCGTGCAGCCGGGAGAAGTTCTCGACCTCGACGCGGAACGTCTCCACGGCGATCTCGTACTCGATCAACGCCTGCTCGGCGGCCCGAACGGCCTGTTCCAGCCGTTCCTCGGGCCGCGGTGCCTGGGACTGCTCAGCTTCCGGGGTCGTCACCCGACCAGCGTAGGCCACGGCAGGACCCCGCCGCCGGAGACGGCACGGCTCAGCCGGGCGGTCCCGCGTCAGGGCAGTCGGCCGGTACCCACTCGGCCTCCAGGTCCCGGCAGGCGACCACGAGCGTGCCGGGCCGGCAGGCCAGCTCGTGGGTGCAGCCGCCGGGGTGCGGGAGGATCTCGTCGAGGATCACGTCCCCGAGCGAGGCCGGGTCGCACACGCCCAGGACGTCCGACTGGAAACGGGAGACTCCGGTGTAGCGGACGAGAAGGTCCTCGTCGTGCTTGAAGCAGTTGTGCCGGAAGCGGATCTCGACGTCCCCGTCCCTGCTGCGGCGCACCTGCGCGGGCCTGAGGTCCTTCACGCAGCGCTTGCCGCCGAAGTCGTAGTGCCCGGGGTCGGTGGCGAACGCACGGGCGCCCGGCGGCAGCTCGGCCGCGAGCGCGGGCAGCCGGTCGAGGTAGGCCCGGGGGTCGGCGAACACCGACTCCTCTCCTTCACCACCGGTCAGCTCGACGTACCTCACCTCAGCGCCCCCTCGGCCCGCGCATTGCCCGCATCCGCCGTCACACGCCCGTCTCGGCCGCGATCCGCCCGGAGCGCACCGCCGCCACCAGCGCCGCGTGATCCGCCTCGGTGCGGTCGGCGTAGGCGACAGCGAAGTCGGCCATAGCCCCGTCCAGCTCATCGTTCTTTCCGCAGTAGCCGGCGATCAGGCGGGGGTCCGCGCTGTGGGCGTGGGCGCGGGCCAGCAGGGCGCCGGTCATCCGGCCGTAGTCGTCGATCTGGTCGGCGGCGAGCGCGGCCGGGTCGACGCTGCCCTTGCGGTTGCGGAACTGGCGCACCTGGAAGGGCCGCCCGTCGACCGTCGTCCAGCCCAGCAGGATGTCGCTGACGACCTGCATCCGCTTCTGGCCGAGGACCACCCGGCGCCCTTCGTGCTCCACCGGCGGAATCTCGAAGCCGGCCGTGGCCAGGTGCGGGACCAGCGCAGACGGACGGGCCTCCTTCACCTGGAGCACCAGCGGCTGCCCGCGGTGGTCCAGGAGCAGCACCACGTACGACCGCGTGCCCACGCTGCCCGTGCCGACCACCCGGAAGGCCACGTCGTGCACCGCGTGCCGGGCCAGCAGCGGCAGCCGGTCCTCGGAGAGCGTCGTCACATACGGCTCGAGTGAGGCGGCCACCGCGGCCGCCTCGGTGTCCGGGATCCGGCGCAGCACGGGCGGCGCGTCGACGAAGCGCCGTCCGCCGTCCTCCGCCTCCTCGGTCGACTTCGCCGCGAACCGGCCGCTGGTGTTGGCCCGCGCCTTCTCCGAGACCCGCTCCAGCGTGCCGAGCAGGTCGTGGGCGTCGGTGTGGGAGACCAGCTCCTCGTCCGCGATCGCGTTCCAGGCGTCCAGCACCGGAAGCCTGGCCAGCAGCCGCATGGTGCGCCGGTAGGCGCCGGCCGTGTCCTGGGCGGCCTTGCGGCAGGTGTCCTCGTCGGCGCCCGCCTCCCGCCCGGCCAGCACCAGCGAGGTGGCGAGCCGCTTCAGGTCCCACTCCCAGGGGCCGTGCACCGTCTCGTCGAAGTCGTTGAGGTCGATGACCAGGCGGCCGCGGGCGTCGCCGTACAGGCCGAAGTTGGCCGCGTGGGCATCACCGCATATCTGGGCACTGATCCTGGTCACGGGGGTACGCGCAAGGTCGTACGCCATCAGTCCGGCCGAGCCGCGCAGGAAGGCGAACGGGGTGGCCGCCATCCGGCCCACCCGTATCGGGGTCAGATCGGGTATGCGGCCGGCGTTGGACTCCTCCACCGCACCGACCGCGTCCGGGCGACAGCCGTCCGGATCGAGGGTTCGGTGCGCGCTGCGCGGCACGCTCGTCCTGAGCGCCTTGCCCTCCTCCTTGGGCGAGCCCTGCGGCTGCCGGTCCGCGAACCCGCGCACCCTGGGCAGTCGGCGCGCCACCGCCCGCTCGGCCGTCTCCGCCACTCCCACACCGGCTTCGGTCATCGCGACCGCCTCCCCCGAAACCCACCGCACCCGCGTTCACCCGCGGATTCGCTCGAACATCAACTCGTGCAGACCGTACAACCGGTGGCCGAAACGTGTCAGACCCTGTGGACAACTCGGCCCCTGTGGAAAACCCTGCCGCCCCCGGCACCGGTACTCCTGGCACCCCACGCGTCCGTCGTCCCCGGCACCGGTACTCCTCGTACCCCACGCGTCTGCCCTCACGCCCGCAGAAACGCCGGCACGGCGAGCACCCGCCGGTGTGTCTCCTCGGCCGGCGGCAGGTCGAGCTGGGTGAGGATGTCCCCGATGTGCCTGCCGACGGCCGCCTCGGAGACCACCAGATGGCGGGCGATCGCCGCGTCCGACCCGCCCTCGACGGCCGGCACCGGTACCCGGGCACACGGAAGCTCCCAGGGCCACGCCACCCGGCCCTGGGAGCTTCCTCGCGAAGAATGGGCTGGTCAGACCCTATGCACAGCCGACGAAGACCGTTTCCCGGGATGACCGCGAGAGGAATCCTCGCCGGCCCTCCCGCGGGGTGACGACGTAGCCGAGCCGAACGTCCCAGTGGCCACCGCGCCAGGTGAGGGCGACCGTGGACAGAGGCGGCACGGTGAGATACCAGAACGCTCTCGCCGGTTCGCCCAGAGCATGGATGAGCGCGGCCCGGACCACGGCGGCTTCGGTGATGGCCACTGCGGCGCCGCTCTCGGGCGCCATGCCGCTCAGCCAGTCCGCTGTCCGGCGGCAGAGCCCGCGTACGGACTCGCCTCCGTGCGGTGCGGCATCCGGGTCGGTGCGCCAGGCGGTGAATCCGTCGGGGTCGGTTGCGGCGATGTCGTCGACCGTGCGACCACACCACTTCCCGAGGTCGAGATCGCGCAGCGCAGGCTCGGGCGCTGCCGCCAGGCCGAGGGCGTCAGCGGTCTGTGCGCAACGGGTCGAGGGCGCCCGGAAGGCCAGCTCGTGGGGAGGGAGCGCGGCTCCCGCGAGGCCTGCCATGCGCAGGCTGCGCTCACTCGGGGGAGCGTCACCGAGGAGTGGATCCAGGGTGGCGTCACCGCCGGGCGCACACAGAAACGTCAGGCGGATCGTCATAGGACCGACCTCCTTCGTGGCCCGGCAGCTCTTGTGCTCCAGGGTCGGTGGCAGCCTCCCGCCGCACCATCCTGCGGCTGTCCGGAAACCACCCCGCCGACCGGCTGACGCAGCCCGGCCACCCGGCCGAACTGGGTCGCAGTGGCCGCGGTGGAGGCCGGCCGGAGTCGTACCGGGGCTCTCACCGGTTCCGCTCGACGGGCAGTTCCAGGCAGAGCTCGTAGCCCCCCTGGGCCGTGGGGCCGGAGGTGACGGTGCCGCCGAGGAGCTCGGCTCGTTGAGCCAGACCGACCAGGCCGTGGTGGGCGCTCGGCAGGGCGAACGCAGGCCGGGTGGGGGCGGTGTTCGTGACGGTGGTGTGGACGGCGCCGTCCCTGTGGTGGATACGGACGGTCGCGGTCGCACCGGGGGCGTGCTTGCGGGCGTTGGTCAACGCTTCCTGGACAGTGCGGTAGACGGCGCGCTGGACCGTGGGCGGAAGCTCGACGGGCAGATCGGTCTCCAGCTTCGCGTCGATGCCGCTGGCCTCGACCAGGCGCTCCAGGTCGGCGAGGGAAGGCTGGGGGGTGAGTTCCGTGGGACTGCTGCCGGAGGCCCGCAGAACACTGACCATGTGCCGCAGTTCGTCCAGGGTCTGCACGCTGAGGCGGCGGATCGTGGCCGCGACCTGTCTCGTCTCGTCGTCCTGGCTCCCCACCTGGAGCGCTCCGGCCTGTACGGCGATGAGGCTGACCTGGTGGGAGACCACGTCGTGCATCTCCCGGGCGAGCTGGGCGCGCTCCTTCGCCAGAACGCTCTGGGCGGTCAGCTCCCGTTCGTACTCGCGGGCCTCGGTGATGTCGGCGAGCCGCAGGGAGAGTTCGCGTCGGGCCTGGACGAGCTGGCCCAGGAAGACGGGGGCGGCCGCGGTGGCGAGGTCGTAGCTGATGCGGAACAGGGTGTTCGTCTGGGCCAGCTCGGTGGCATCCAGGGACGACCACGGCCAGGGCATGAAGTCGCTGACCGCGTACGTCAGGGCACAGCCGGCCAGCAGGAGACGGTGGCGGCTGAGCGAGGAGAGCGTGTACAGCGCGGCCATGGGGGCGACCACCGCGTCGGTGAGCAGGGCGGTGGGGAGCGTGAGGACGAAGGTCGTCAAGGGCAGGTGGCGACGCAGGGTGAGGGCGAGTACGCCCAGCAGCGCGCACGCCATGGCCGGTTTCTCCTCCACGTCGACGTGGATCCATACGTCCGCCAGCGCGGACCCGACGAGGGCGATGTCGAGCAGCAGGGGCCGCAGCCGTCGAGGGCTCATCGAGCGCCCTCGTCCTGGTCCGACGTGAGCAGGCCCGCGCGTTCGGCGATCAGAGCAGCCTGGACGCGGCTGCTGACCTGCAGCTTGCTGAACACGGCGCTGACGTGGCCTTTGACGGTTCCGGTGCTCAGGTGCATCCGTTCGCCGATGTCGGTGTTGGCCAGCCCTTCGGCCATGAGCACGAGGACGGCGCGCTCGCGCGCGGTCAGCCGGGCGGCGAGGCGGACGGCGGGCTCGTGCAGGTCCTTGTCGAGGTAGCCGTCCACCACCAGGCGGGTGACCTTGGACGACAGCACGGTCCCGCCCTCGGCCAACGTGCGCACGAGGTGGGGAAGCTGCTCGGGGTCGGTGTCCTTGAGCAGGAATCCGGCGGCGCCCGAGCGCAGGGCGGTCGCCACGTATTCGTCGGTGTCGAACGTGGTGAGCACGGCGACCACCGGGGCCTGCGGCATGCGGCGCAGGTCGGCCAGGATGGTGAGCCCGTCCACGTCGGGCATCCGGATGTCGAGCAGGACGACATCGGGCAGCAGCTCTCGCACCGCGCGCACGGCCTGGCCGCCGGGTACGGCCGCGATGACCTCGATGTCGTCCGCCGTGTTGAGAATGTGCGTGAAGCCCGTGCGGATCAAGGCTTCGTCATCGACCACCAGCACCCGGATCATGTGCGCTCCGCTCGTCGCATGCCCGTAGTTCGATGCGTACCCCCGCAGAACCCGTCTCCAGGCAGCCGACACGGAATACCCGCCGGTTGGCGGCGCGCACCCAGTCGACCGGCGGGTATCGCCCCAGCCGGTCGGCAGGGATCACCCTGACCGGTCGACAGGGATCATTGCCCCGGCTTCCCGCAACAGGGCGCCGAACGGCCCGGCCGTTGCGAGCCGCAAAGTGGCTGGATCACCGCAGTCGGTTGCCGCTTGTTGCTCAAAGTAATGCCGCAAGCCAACGGCAGGTGACATCATCTGCGGTACTCGCGGCAGCCCTCTCGCTGTAGGCCCGCAGCGAGAGGGCTGGGCGCACACGCCGAGGGGGAGCCCGGCTCGCCCTCTGCTCGCCTGCGACGGTCCTACCTGTCCATGCACGACTTGGGGCCGTTCATGACCTGGTACCACCACAGCTGGCTCGCCGGTTACGCGTTACCGGCCGCCCTCAGCGCCGGCCTTGCGTGGATCGGCTTAGCCCGCCATTCCGTCGGCAGGGGCCGGCTGCTGGGCAGCTGGAGATCTGCCGGCCTGACACTCCTGGTTCTCGCCCTGACAGGCACCGTCGGGATCGCCGCCGGGCTGGCGCTTCCGCACCTGGCGAAGCTGCCTCCGATCGCCGCGGGCCTGGCCACCGGTGTCACGACCATGCCGCGCAAGAGGCAGGACGACACGACTCAGCCCTACGTCAAGTACATGACATTGGGCATTGCCTGGTTCAGGGAACGACTCGAGTACCGCATGCAGCTCGACGCTCGCCGCTGGTGCGACCGGTTCATGGACGGCTTCGAGAAGTCAACACAGCTCCGTGTATTCATGCACGACCTCAAGAACTACCTGCTGGACCGACATCCCACGCTCACCAAGACGGTCACCAACCTCTTCGACGCCGCCGACAAGGCCATGATCAACGCCCTTGAGGTGCAGACGAAGACCGATGAGGCCCGCCGCGAGATCCACATCTCCTGGACGCGGGAGCCGACCGACGAAGAGGTCTATCAGTGCCGCAGTGCTTTCGGTGAAGCCCGCAACCGCTGCGGAGACCTGTTGCTGTACGCCTACCTGCACGGCCGCCGGACGGAACAGGCCGAGCTCGAGACACTGCGCACCAAGGCACTGTCCAACGATGCCTTCCACAGTTCGGCACTGCCTCAGCAACGGCGACGGTTCAGCCTCCGCCGCAACCACCCCTAGGGAATCCGATCCGGCGACGGACGACACCGCCCCGCAACGACCGGAGCGATCGGCCGGACACGCTCATCGATGCGTGGCGATGCTGCTTCCATGCAAAGGCGATGACTCTCCGCTGCTCACAGACGGCCGCTCTGCAGTGTGTGGGAGGCGGGGGGAAAACCTGATCTCCACGTCAGCGCCCAGCGCTTCCGCTGCCGCAGCCAACGTACGCACCGTCAGGTTTGCGTCACCCGACATGATCTGACTGACCCGCCCAGGGCTGACGCCCATGGCCTTGGCAAGGTCCGAACGTGTCTTTCCCAGCCCTGCCAACAAGCCTGCGAGAGAAGCCGTTGCCTGGCGCGCCAACTGTGCACCGGCTAACTCGGCGTTGCTCTCACTACGAGCGAAGAAGCTCATCGTATGACCCCCAACTCATGTGACTGCAGCGGATGTTGCCGCTGCCCCAAGGATGCCACCTTTAGGTCTAGCTAAACACTCAGTTCCCGCAAAAGCTCCGGGTACGGTGGCGCACATCGTTCCGCCTGTGCGCCTCTGACCTGCGACTATGAGCTTCCGGCGGGAGCCGATCCCTGGCTGGTTCAACGTCACCCCAATGGGGGTGTGCGGTCACTCCGACCGGCGGTCCGTAAAGATCTGCACACAGCCCGCTGCCGGGATCACCGACTCCCACGATCCTGCTCGCCTTCCAGTTCGACCCACGTCAACCGTCGCAAGATCAAAAAGCGGCTGGGCACCCTGCCCCTCGGCGGCGAGCGACCCCGTCCGGGCACCGCGCACCCAGGGCGTATAGCGCCCATATGGGGTTGGCTGCATACGTGACCTACCGGCACGAGGCATGCCTGAACACCCTCTGAGGCGGGCGGGGCGCCGCTACCCTTTCGGTGTGACTATTCGCCTGTATGACACCAGCGCCCGGCAGGCCTGTGACTTCACCCCGGTCGTACCGGGCTGTGTCTCGATCTACCTCTGCGGTCTGACGGTGCAGGCAGCCCCGCACATCGGTCATGCGCGGGGCGCGTTGAACTTCGACATCATGCGCCGCTGGTTCGAATACCGCGGCTATGAGGTGACGTTGGTGCGCAATGTCACCGACATCGACGACAAGATCCTCGCGAAGTCGGCCGAGCTGGGCCGCCCCTGGTGGTCCATCGGGTACGAGAACGAACGCAGCGTCAACGCAAGCTACGACGCGCTCGGTGTGCTGCCCCCGGCGTACGAGCCGCGGGCCACCGGCCATGTGCCGGAGATGATCGAGATGATGCGTACGCTCATCGACCGCGGGCATGCCTACGCGGCGGACGGCAACGTCTACTTCGACGTGCGGTCCTTCCCCGGATACCTCGCGCTGTCCAACCAGGAGCTGGAGAACCTCCGCCAGCCCGAGGGCGACGGCGAGACCGGCAAGCGGGACCCGCGCGACTTCGCGATGTGGAAGGCCGCGAAGGAGGGCACGCCGTCCTGGGAGACGCCCTGGGGGCGCGGCCGTCCGGGCTGGCACCTGGAGTGCTCGGCGATGGCGCACAAGTACCTGGGTCCGGCTTTCGACATCCACGGCGGTGGGCTCGATCTCGTGTTCCCGCACCACGAGAACGAGATAGCGCAGTCCAGGAGCTACGGCGACGAGTTCGCCCGCTACTGGCTGCACAACGCCTGGGTGACGATGAGCGGCGAGAAGATGAGCAAGTCGCTGGGGAACTCGGTACTGGTCTCCGAGATACTCAAGCACTGGCGGCCCATCGTGCTGCGCTACTACCTGGGCAGCCCGCACTACCGCTCCACGATCGAGTACAGCGAGGAGTCCCTGCGCGAGGCCGAGTCCGCGTTCGCGCGCATCGAGGGATTCGTGCAGCGCGTGGTGGAAAAGGTGGGAGGGCCGGTGGAGCCCGCCGACGACGTGCTGCCCGCCTTCGCCGAGGCGATGGACGACGACTTCGGCGTCCCACAGGCGCTCGCCGTCGTTCACACCACGGTCCGGCAGGGCAACACCGCGCTGTCCGCCGACGACAAGGAGGCGGCGACGGCGCGCCTCGCCGAGGTGCGGGCGATGCTCCGGGTGCTCGGCCTGGACCCGCTGGACGAGCAGTGGACCGGGGCCGACGACCGGGGCGAGGAGTTGCACGGGGTGATCGACACGCTCGTGCGCCTCGTCCTCGACCAGCGGCAGGCGGCCAGGACACGCAAGGACTACGCCACCGCCGACGCGATCCGTGACCAACTGCAGCAGTCCGGCCTCGTCATCGAGGACGCCCCGGACGGCGCGCGGTGGTCGCTGGGGAGCTGACCGCCGCGGTACCGCACACCCCCACCGTGCCCGCCTGGAGGAACAGGTTCACAGGGACGGCCGCACCTGCTCACGCCGCCCCGGCCCGGCCCGCGCACCGACATCCCGGCCCGGAACCAGGAAAGGTGCCCCGCATCTGCGCCGAAAGCCGCTGATGCGAGGCACCTCTTGGACCTGAGTGACCGACCACGGAGACAAGGCAGTGGCCGCGAGGGGCCGGAGAAGCCTGTCGTCTACTTCTCCGGCCGCTTCGCCAGCCGGGTGAAGTTCTCCTCACCGTGCCCGGAGTCGACGAGATCCTGCAGACGTTCCTCGACCATGGCTGCGACAGGGAGGTCGGGCCACAGCCGCAGAGCGTTGCCGATGTCCTTGCGTGCCAGCCGTGCGCTGAACTGGCGCGGATACAGGTCACTCAACATCTGCTGACCGAACCGCTCCAGCATGCGACTCGAACCCGATGACGCCTTCAGCGCCTCCAGAACGGTCTCAGGCGCGAGTCCCAGCTGCTCCGCCAGATCGAAGCCTTCACCCAGGACCAGCACGTTACCCAGATGGATGACCTGGTTGACCAGCTTCATCGCCTGCCCCTGGCCGAGGCCGCCGGTCCAGAACACGTTGCTGCAGAGGCTTTCGACGAACTCACGGACATCCTCCGTGACGTCGTCCGTGTGCGCTCCGAGGTATCCCGTCAGCCGCCCGTCGCGAGCGAGCTCCACGCTCCCCGACACCGGGCAGTCGACGTATCCGATCCCGCGATCGCGCAACAGCTCGGCCGCTTTCCTGGCCGACAGCGGATCGTGCGAGGAGAAGTCCACTACGCACGACGCGGTCTCGAGGTCCCGAACGACGTCCAGCACCTCGGTGGCCGACGGCAGACAGAGCGCCACGATCGGAAGACCCTGGACCTCCGCCGTGGACCTCGAGCCGCCGGCCTCGACGAACTCGGCGACCTGGCCGCGCTCGCTTCCCGCGCGCACCGTGTAGCCGGACGCGACACCGCGACACGCCATCGGCAGTCCGAAGGCTCCGAGGCCGTACCAGTCGACCTCTCTCATCGGCGCAGGTCTCCGCCACAGTCCTCGACGGCGGGGAAGGAGTCCGACAGAAATACCGTCTGCGCCATCATGCGCAGTCCGGACATCTTCTCCCGGAAGGCCTCAATCGTCTCCTCCGGATGAATCGTGTCGATCACCGCGTTGTCCCCGAAGGAATTGAACTGGTGCGAAGTACCGCGCGGAATCTGCATGTCCACGATCGAGGATTCCGGCACCCAGAAGCTGTACCGGTTACGAGTGCTGTCCGGCATCTTGTCGCACTCCACCTCCAGCTTGAAAGGTGTCACTCCGTCGACATAGGTGTAGTGGAAGGGTGAGAGCGCGGACACACGGATGGTCGTGTCCTCGCCCGTGATCAGCCTCACCATCCGCGCACCTGTGTGGTAGTGCATCCGCGAACAGGCGCCCCGCTCACCGACGTTGAACAGATCCATGACGTAGCGGCTTGCGGAGTAGCCGTCCATGGGTTTGGCCAGCATGTAGACGAGGCCCTCTTCGAAATACTGCGCGCGGATCACGCCGTCGTTGTCCGAAGTCAACGCCGTTTCCGCTGCATGGCCGTTTCGGACGACCTGCGCCATCGCGCTGACCAGGGCGTTCGCGGCTATCGCCGGCAGCGATGCGACCGGCGTGACGATACAGGACCCCGCATCCTCGAACTGGTAGAGGTCATGGACCTCGTTCTCGTCGTCGGGATTGTTCTTCAGAGTTTCGGAAACCATGAGCTCTCCATTTCTAGTACTGATGCAGTCTGAAGATGGCAGGCGCCAAAAGGAGAAGTCAGCGGTGCCCCGCGGAGCGGGGTGCGATGCCGCGGTTCAGAGCGTCTCCCCCTCGACCACGACGGCCGCCTCGACCGCGGCGCGGCGCGTCAGGCACTCCGCCCGGTCCGCACCGGTGATCACCGCGTAACCGACCCGGGAACGGAAGCCGTTCGGTGGCAGCCGGACCTGCCGGCCCTCCGGCACGATGGTCTCGAACCGCTCCAGGCCGGGGAGCCGGCCGGGATCCCTGTCGAGCCGCAGCCGCCGGAACGTCATGTCGTGGGGCGGATAGATCATGTGGACGGCGGCTACCCGGGAACGATCCGCCGCAAGCCGCGGTTCCCGCCCGACAGCGACGTCGGCGGTGGCCGCCGACAGGTCGACGCCGGTGGCCAGCTTGCCGAGGTGGGGAATCAGGTCGCCGCCGAGCCGGACGTTGATCTCGATGATGCGCGGGCCGCGGCTGGTCAGCCGGAACTCGGTGTGAGTGGCCAGGTCGTCCAGTCCGGCCGCTCGGTGCGCCTCGCGCACCAGGCGCAGGGCTTCGTCCATGTCCGGGTGGGGCGCGGCCGGCACGAAGTGACCGACCTCCTCGAAGTACGGCGCGAGCCCCAGGACCTTCTCCGCCACGAACAAGGGGTGGGTGACACCCCGCCAGGTGAGGCAGTCGACACTGAACTCGGGTCCGTCCAGGTACTCCTCGACCAGCACACCGGCAGGTCCGTCGATCTCACTGAACCGGGCCCGGGTGCCGGCCGTCATGGCGTACCCGGCAAGGAGCTGTTCCTTGTCGTCCGCCCGTACGACGCCGATGCTCCCGCCCAGATCGCGGGGTTTGAGCACAACGGGGTAGCCGATGTCCTCGGCGGCGGCAAGAGCCTCCTGTTCGTCGGTCACTACCGCGAACTGCACCGGTCCGATACCGGCCTCGTCGAGGCAGGCCCGCAGTGCCGCCTTGTCCTTGCAACGTCGTACGGCAGCGGGCGCGGCCTGGGGCAGTCCCAGTTCGGCGGCCAGGTCCGCCACCATCTCGACCAGCGCGTCGTCGTAGGTGACAAGCCCGTCGGGCGCCTCCGCACGTGCAATTGCGGAAACGGCGACCGGATCCCGGGGATCGGCCTGACGGAACCGGCTGACGTACGGCTTCTGCCAGGCCAGATCCCTGTCGTCGACGAGGATCAGGTCCACGACCGCACTCATGTCGGCCAGGATGTATTCGCGGAAGGGCCGTCCGGTGCTCGCGATCATCATCAGGCGTTTTCTGGTCATGTGTGTGTCTTTCTCTCCGCCGGGACGTGGCTGTCCTGGCGCAGGGTCCAGGTCGAGTTGCTGCCGGCGTCGGTGACCTCGATGCCCATCCGGGACAGCTGCGAGCGGATGGTGTCGGCCCGTTCCCAGTCCTTGCGGGCGCGTGCGGCGGTGCGGTCGGCGACCAGCCGGTCGATGACGTGCTGCTGCCCGAGGGGCAGTTCACCGGTGAGGGGCTGGTGGGCGAGTTCTGCGGGGTCGAGCGTGGTGAGGCGCAGTCCGAGGAGGGTGTCTGCGGCAGCGAGGACGACGCGCAGGCCGCGGTCGGTGATGTCCGGGATGCGGACGGCCTGCTGGAGTTGGGCCAGCACCTGTGCCGTGTTCAGGTCCGCGCAGATCGCGGTGTCCATGCCGTCGAGGATTCGGCGGGCGGCCGGGTCGTCGGGGGGCAGCAGCCGTCTGGCGTCCTGGTAGGTCTCGATGTGCGGGTGGTGCGTTTCGCTGCGCGGGTGCGGGATGGTGGGCCGGCGCCGGGCCAGCAGTCGGCGCAGCGTGGCCTGGGCGGCGACCACGCCGTCGCGGGTGTAGGCCAGGTCCCGGTGGTAGTGGCCGCGCAGCAGCAGGAGGCGGAACGCCATGGGGTGGAGTCCCGTGGCGGTCAGGTCGCCCAGATGAGGTGCCCGGTGTCTGACCATGGGCTGGTCGGCGGCGGTCAGTGCGCCGTGGTGCAGCCAGTGCCTGACCCATGGGCGTGCGTCGGCGAGGTGGGCCTCGCTCTGCGCGATCTCGTTGACGTGATGCAGGGAGCGGTGGTGCCGGCCCCCGGTGTGGATGTCGAGGTGCGGGCCCAGCAGTGCCATGCTCGCCGCGCTGCAGGGCAGATGGCTGCCCGGCAGGCCGCGGCCCCACGGCGAGTCCCAGCTTCTGCCGGTGCCCGCCGCCTCCGCGTCGGGGCCGGTCAGTCGCCACAGTGCGAAGTCGTTCTTGTTGCGCCGGCCCGGAATGCTCTCCGCCCTCACGCCGTCGCGCTGGGCGTCCAGGTCCATCCCGGCGAGCTCTCCGTAGCCCGGTGAGCGGGAGGTGTCGAAGTACAGGCCCGAGTCGATCCGGTAGGCGTAGCCGCGTCGCTCCAACTCGCCCGCCATGCCGATCATTTCGCCGATGTGCTCCGACGCCCGGGGGTAGTGGGCGGCGGGCAGGACGTTCAGGGCCGCCAGGCTGTCGAGGAACTCCTTGATGTGGAACTCGGGGTCCGTGCCCTCCGGCACTCCGGCCCGGACCACATCGGTGATCATCATGGCCTGCCGGACGGAGTGCCCCTTCCAGCGCAACGCCCGCCGCAGCAGGTCCACGCACACGAAGCCGCGCAGAATGCCCAGGTGGGCGGAGGAGAACGCAACCGGTCCGCAGCTGTACATGCGCACCTGGTCACCCTCGGGTCCGGACGTCTCGAACACCTCGAGCCGGCGGCTCATCGAGTTGTACAGGCGAAGCTCCGCGCCGGTGTTCACGGGCGCTCCCCTTGATTCCTGTCCACCTCTTCGGCGAGCCGCCGCCGGATGATCTTCCCCGTGCTCGTCCTGGGGACCCGGTCGGCGAAGACGATCCGCCGGGGCAGCGCGTTCGCGGAGAAAGCGGTCTTCAGGTGCTGGAAGACCTCGCTCTGACTGCGCTGCGGCGACACCACGACCGCGGTGACGGCCTCCCCGTCCACGGAGTCGGGGACAGCGACGCAGGCGGCGTCCAGCACGCCGTCGAGCCGCAGCAGGGCGCGCTCCATCTCCTCCAGGGAGACTGCCTCGCCCCGCACCTTCGCCATGTTCTTGGTACGGCCGGTGATGACCAGGAGGTTGCCGGGGCTCTCGGCGGACACCACCTCGTAGCCCAGGTCGCCGGAGTGGAACCATCCGCCCCGGAATGCCTCCTCGGTGGCTTCGGGGTTTCCCGCGTACCGGGACATGACGTTGTGGCCGCGCATCCGGATCTCGCCGATCTCGCCGGGCCGGGCCCGGTCGCCGTTGTCCGTGAACACCGCGACCTCGTTGCCGTACACGGCGGTGCCGATGGAAGGAATGTCCGTGTCGAGCATGAGACGCCGGTACTCGTCCTCCGACAGGCCGAGCGGCACCGTGGTGGAGAAGTTGGTCGTCTCGGTCAGCCCGTACCCCTGGACGATCCGGACGCCGAACGTGCGCCGCACCTCGGCACACGTCCCTGCGGACAGCGGCGCGGCTGCGGTCAGGAAGTACTCGAAGCCGGAGGGGAGTTGCGGCTCGCGCCAGGTGTGCAGCAGCGAGTCGAGAACACTGGGCACAGCGCTGGCGAACCGCGGGCGGTACCGCTCGACCAGCCCCGGGTACTGGAAGGGGCTGAACGAACCGGCCAGCACCGTGTGGGCGCCCGAGAACAGCGGGGAGAACAGTGTGGTGTGCACGCCGTTGGCGTGGTGGATCGGCAGGAAACCCAGGATGCGCTCGCCGGGGCGGACCCGGTGGTGGCGCCGGAACGCCTCGGCGTTGGCGGCGCCGTTGCGGTGGGTCTGCGCCACGATCTTGGACGCCGCCGTGGAACCGGACGTGCCGAAGAGCAGCGCGTCGGCGGCAGCCCGCACCTCGGGGTGGTCACGCCCGTCCGTGTCGTCCGGGACGTCCGGCAGCAGGGACGGGTCCGGCACGGTGACGGCGCCCGGCAGCGGATCCCTGTCGAGCAGTACCGCCGGCGGGCACAGCACCGTCACCGCCGACCGACTGCCGCTCTGCTGGAGCGCCCGCTCGGCCGGGTCGCCGGGGTTGAGCAGCAGACAGGCGGCACCCGCGCGCAGGACGCCGAAGAGGGTGGCGATGGAGACCGGCTCGTTGAGCGGCATGAGCGCGACCACGTCGCCAGGGGCGATCGCGAGCTCACGCCGCAGCCAACGGGCCAGCCGGGCGCTCCATGCGTCGAGCAGCCCGAAGGTCAGTACGGTCTCGGTGCCGTCGGCGGCGACGGAGGTCAGATAGGGCGCGTCGGGCATGTCTCGGACGCGGGCCGCCAGCGCCGCCAGCACGGTGGAGTGGCTGCCGGTGTACTGGGCCGAGGGCATGCCCCGGTAGGTGTGAACGGCCGCGTGATCCTGCTCGGCGCCGGTCATGCGTCTTCCCGACGCCCGGGCTCGACCGCGCCGTCGTCGGTGAGGCCGCGGACGGCGGCAGCCACCGTGCGCACGGACACGAACGTGTCGTGCGTGATCAGACCGGAGGGGAAACGGACGCCGAAGGTCCGCTCGATGTCCATGATCAGTGCGGCGATGGTCAGCGAGTCCACGCCGCGGTCCGTCAGCGGGGTGTCGAGGTTCGCGGACTCCTCCGCGTCTCCCGCCTTGAGGCGCCGGATGACCAGCTCCTCGACCGCCTGCGTCACGTCGTTCATCCGCGCGCTCTCTTCCTCTCTCGGGATACCTGTCTGTGTCTGCGCGAAGTGGGCGGGCCCCGCGACTCCTGCCGGAGCCGCCGGGCATGGTCGCGGCATCGCCCACTCCCCGCCGTACGAAGGCTGCTTCAGCTGCCGCCGGACCGTCCGGGTCCTCGATGGCCGGTACGCCAGGGCTCGATTCCCGTCGCAGGCCCGTCGGAGGGGGGCACGTCAGCCATGGGTGCGCCCTCGCGAGTGCCGAAGACCGTTCGACTGCGGATCCGATGCGGTCGAACGTGTGGTGCTCCGGACGCGGTTCTGGCGGGTCGCCAGCCGGTCGAGGGCCACGGAGAGTTCCTCCCACCGGCGGGCGCTGGTGATGCGCACGGTGCCGCCCGACAGGCCGAAGGTCAGCAGGCCCGGGAAGACGGACACGCCCGTCTCCCGGAGCAGATCACGGAAGCAGAGGTAGGAGTCGGCGTAGTCGTCGAAGTTCAGGGCCAGGTTGATGGAGTACGCGGCGGGCATGACCGAGACGCCCGGCAGATCGAGGCCGCCGGTCACCGCGTCGCGCAGCGCCATCAGGGACTCCTGCCGGGCCAGCCGGTCGGACCGGTAGGCGCGGTAGGCGGCGGCCAGGGCGCGCGGCTGGACACCGTAGCCCGGCTCGAACTCACCGCACTGCTCCGTGCCCGGCTCCTCGACTCCCGTGACGATCCATCGTTCCATCCGCGCCAGCACCTCGACGAGGGTGTAGAAGAACGAAGGCGGTCCGCCGAAGGTCGTGGACGCGTACTCGTAGTACTCGTCGACGAAGGCGCGGTCGGCGATGATCCAGCCCACCTTGAGGCCGGGGGCTGACCAGTTCTTCGACAGGCTGCTCACCCTGATGACATTGGGTGCCGCGCGCAGTTTGGACAGGGAGACCGGCCGGCCGAGCCACTCGTGGCACTCGTCCAGCACGATGGCCGTGTTCGGAGACGCCGCCTGGATCAGCTCGTCGAGCTCCTCCTCGGGGACCAGCGCGCCGGTCGGGTTCGCCGCGGTCTGCAGCAGCACCAGCGGGGTGTCCGGGCGCAGTTGGTCGATCAGCGGGCGCAGCGACGTCGTGCCGTCCCGGGCGGGCAGTGGCACCAACTTCGTGTCGGCGCGTCGGGCCACGGACTCGACGAGCGGAGGGTAGTTGGGCAGGGCGCACAGGGCGGGCGCGGTGCCGGTGCCGCCGAGCAGCAGGAAGTCGGCGAGGCTGCTGATGGCGAAGGTCGCGCCCATCGTGAGAGCGATGTTCTCCGCCCCGTACGCGGAAAAGCCCATCCGAGCCGACTCGTACCTGGCGACCGCCTCGCGCGACGCCTCCCGACCGCGGGAATCGGAGTAGCCGTACCAGTCACGTGTCAGTGCGTAGCTGACGCACTCCTTGAGGACCCCGGGCAGCCCCCACGCCTCCTCGTCCACGGCGCCGCCGGAGAGGATCACATCGGCAGTGGGGCGCAGATCGCCGTAGAGGTCGTCGCGGAAGTAGTAGTTGAACATCTCCTTGACGAAACGGACCGTGGCCCGCGAGGACAGTATCTCCTCGCTGCCGAACGGGCGGCGCACCGTCGATTCCCGCCAGCGGGAGGCGAGTTCGGGCCGTGTGCTGTGCCGGCCGAGCTCGGCCTCCATCCGGCCGAGGTACAGGTCGCGCAGTTCCATGGGGTCCGCCGGATCGGCGGCCCGCCGGAAGATCTCGGCCATCCGGTCGTCCGGCGAGGGGTCCATGACCACCTCCGCGGACGGCAGAACGGTGCCCGCTCCGCGGGCGATCTCCTCGGGCACCGCGAGAGGTGCGCCGGTCGCCATGCCGGAGAACAACCCCGATCCCGTGGTCATCGCTCCCCCGTGTGCCGTGCGGTCCTGATCCGGAGCCGCTTCAGGTGGCGGCGGGATCCGGGCTGGTGGGCCGCGCCGGACGTGCGGCCGTGGAAGAAGTAGGTGTTGTCGATGGCGGCGACGGTGCCGTGCGCCCAGTGGACGGCCCGCGCCGGCTCATGCGCGTACATGGCGGCGAGCAGGGCGCGGAAGGCGTCGTTCACATCGGACTCGGTGGCCCCACGGGCGTCGCTGACCCAGTGCAGCGCCGCGGTACCGAAGTCGCGGAACGAAAAGACGGGCCTGCCGTCGACCTCGCGCAGCACGGTGGGTACGGACTGGTCGGTGCGATAGCGGGTGACGCGCAGGATGTCGCGCTCTGCCGGGGTCAACGCCTCGTGCACTTCGGCCATCGGCACCAGCACGGTCTGCGCCGGGACGAGTTCACGGCCGTCCGCGGTGACGGCGGGCTTTCCGGGGTCGCAGCACATCAGCACGATGTACCGGGGCTGTCCGGCGACCGGACGGCCGCTTCCCTCCGAGTGCAGGGTCAGTGCCCCGGTCGCGAAGGGCTGCAGCGACGCGTCGTCGGTCTCGGGGTGGACACTGACCAGATTGAGCAGGACCTCCTGGGACACATGGTCCTGCACCGCCGGGTCCGTCTCCGGTATCAGCTCCCCCAGGGTCTTGCCGAGGGCGATGAAGTCGTCGTCCACGGGCGTGGTGTCGAGAGCGCCGAGGAAGAGGCCGTCCGAGTCCAGTTGGCGGACGGTGTCGGCGACCACTTCGCCCGGCGGCACCGGGGGCACCGTCTCGCGCGGCGAGGGCAGCCGTCGGCCGCTGTCCAGCAGGGAGCTGCGCAGGGCGACATGGGGATCCGAGTCCCGTTCGACAAAGGCGCCTTGCACCATCACTCCAGGTTCCCGCCGGGCACCGGCGCGTGGCCGCAGCCCGGTACCGTCAGGCCGGCCCGGCAGTCGGTGGCGACCCCGACGATGCGGCGGCTCACGCCTGCGGCCCACCGGATGCGACTACACACGTAATCAAAAAATTCCCTGTCGTTTAGGGAGTCTGAACGAGTCACAGGAAAGCCTCCACAGCCTCGAAAACGAATCACCTCTTACTGGACCGGCCAGAAAGCGTATGGGCCATTTCCGGGAATCACAACGAGGGCCGGGTGTTCGCTCGAACAGCCGAAAGCAGCAGCTGTGGACTCAAACGCGACACGTGGCTTACCGTCTGGCATCAAGATCTGCAGGCCGGACCTTTGGGGAGAGTTGGAGGCCATGCACGTAGCGACCATTGACTACACCAACCCGCACGCACCGGCCGAGTTCGCCGCGTCCATGCATGCGACCGGTTTCGGCGTCGTCGTCAGCCATCCGCTGGCCGCGATGGGTCTGCCCGAACAGATCCACGAGGAATGGGCGAGATTCTTCGCCACCGACGCCAAGTGGAAGTACGCGAATTCCGGTGGCCAGGACGGTTTTTTTCCACTGCCGGCGAGCGGTGGACCCGACGCCCCGAAACTCGACCGTAAAGAATTCTTTCAGGTCATGCGCGACGGAAGTTATCCGGAGGAAGTGTCGGATTCTGCGCTGCGGTACTTCGACGAGGCCAGGCACCTTGCGGCAACGCTTCTCGGCTGGCTCGGCGACGCCGTGCCGGCCGGTGTCTCGCGCCGGTTCGCCATGCCGCTGCCGCGCATGCTGGAGGGCTCCTTCAGCACGACCCTGCGGATCCAGCGCTACCTCCCGGCGACCGGCGAGGAGACCCCGGACTCCCTGCGCGGACTGTCCCATACCGATCTGAACCTGATCACGGTGCTGCCCGCCCCCCGGGAACCAGGACTGCAGGTGCGCGACAGCGCGGGCGAGTGGCACGACGTGCCCTGCGATGCCGGAGCCTTCGTGATCAATGCCGGGGAAATGCTGGAGCAGATCACCGGCGGGCACTACCGGGCCACCGAGCACCGGGTGCGGTTCCCCGTCGGCGGGGACGGCGGGCGCTCGCGTTTCTCCATGCCGATGTTCCTTCATCCGGCCGGCGGCATCCGGCTGAACGAGCAGTACACGGCGGCCTCCTTCCTGCGCAAGCGGATCGACGACCTGCGCAGGATGGGCTGGCGCCCGGCACCGGGCGGGCAGGCGGACGACGGCGATCGGGCGGCCGGCGCAGGAGCGGACGGTGGCCGAGTGCCCACCCGGCCCTAGCCCCCGGTGCGCAGTGCGGGGATCACCTCGGTCGCGAACAGCTCGATGGTCCGCCAGTCCAGGGGAGGCCGGGAGCCCAGCAGGAAGTCCCGCACACCGAGTTCAAGATAGGGCTTCAGCCGCTCCACGCACTCCTCGGGAGTGCCGAACACCAGGTACTCCGACCACAACGGCGAGTCCGGGGGCAGGATCCGGGCCACGGCCCTTCTCTGCTCTTCGACTTGCTGCCGGTCCTCGCCGAGGATGGCCCGGAAGGTCATCGACTGCCGGATCTCGCCCGGGTCCCGGCCCACGGCGGCGGCATGGTCGGCCAGCGCACCGAGCCTGCGCCGATAAGTCTCCGGTTCGGCCACGAGCGTGTTCCAGATGTCGGCGTGCTCGGCGACGATGCCCAGCATCCGCCGCACGCCCTCGCCGCCTATGACGAGGGGAAGCCGCTGCTGCACCGGTTTGGGCTCCAGGTGCGCGGCGGAGAGCCTGAAGTGCTTCCCCTCGAAGTCCGTCCTTTCCTCGTCCCACAGCCCGCGCAGCACCCGGCACGCTTCGTCCAGCATGTCCAGCCGCTGTCCGGCCGGCGGGAAGGGGATGCCGTACTGCTCGTAGCCGAGGTCGTCACCGGCGGCGCCGATGCCGAACTCCAGACGCCCGCCGGACACATGGTCGATGGTGGCGGCGGCGGCCGCAGCCACCGCGGGATGCCGCCAGGTGACCGCCGAGACGAGCATGGCGCAGCGGATACGACTGGTGCGCGCGGCCAGCGCGGACAGCAGCGTGGTGCCCTCGAAACAGGGGCCGCCGGGGCCGCCGATGGGCGGGCGGAAATGGTCGAAACAGGAAATCCAGTCGTACCTCATTTCCTCTACCCGTTGCCACAGGTCGACCATTTCCGAAAAGGACGTGTACTGCTGTCCGGAATGAATTCCGAACCGGATTGCATCTCCGTATATACGCATACGCCGAGCGCTCCCGAGGCTCTCGCTGAACATCGTGTGCGGCAATATATTCCGTGGAGGGAACCTTGAAAATCCAGAGACAGCTCGTCGGACGGACGAACACCCCGCAAGGATCCGACCTGCCGGTCGACGCGTACACCCTCGACAACGGCGACGATCTGGCGATCACCGTCTGGACCTACGGCGCCACCCTGGTCGAGGTCCGCACGCCCGGCCGGGACAACCGGACCGACAACGTGGTCGTACGACTGCCCCGGCTCGGCGACTACGAGGACCGCGGGCGCAATGCGTACGTCGGGGCGACGGTGGGGCGGTACTGCCGCTGTGTCCGGGACGGCCGGATGGTCCTCGACGGTGTGCCGCACCAGCTCGCGCGCAACGAGGGGCCGCACCATGTGCACGGCGGCGGCGAAGGCTTCGACCGAAGGGTGTGGGCGGCCGAGGCGGGCCGTGACGGCGACGACCTGGTGCTGCGGCTGCGGCTGGACAGCCCCGACGGCGACCAGGGCTACCCCGGCGCGGTCACGGCGGAGACGGTCTACCGGGTCGACCGTGAGGCCGGGCTGACCATCGAGTTCAGTGGTACGGCGACGGCTCCGACCGTCTTCGGCCTCACCAACCACGCCTTCTGGAATCTGGCCGGGCACGGCACGATCGACGGGCACCAGCTGGCGATCAACTCGAGCAGCAGCGTGCTCTTCGACGACGAGCAGATGCCGCTCGCCGGACCGCCCGCGGACATCCGGGGGACGCGGCTGGACTACCAGAGCGCGCGCGGGATCGGGGACGACGAGCTCGACAACTTCTTCGTGCTCGACGACCCCTGGCTGTGGGCTGCGCAACTGCACGATCCGGGCAGCGGCAGGCTGCTGGAGGTCCGCACCGAGGGGCCGGGGATGGGCGTGTACTCGGGTGACAAGATGCTCACCCCGCGGGCCGGCCTGGCCATGGAACCGGGCTGTTTCCCGGACGCACCCAACCGCCCCGACTACCCGTCGGCGCGGCTGGACCCGGGCGAGACGCGCACCGAGAGCACGATCTACCGTTTCTCGGTCGCTCTCTAGAGCCGGTCAGCCGACGATCCGTACGTCGCCGCCGTCGACGACGATCGCCTGACCGTCCCGCAGCGCCACGAACGGCTCGTGATGGTCGATGTAGTACTGGACGGTGTGCTCGATCTCGTCTGTCTCGGGGTGGTCGGAGCGGTAGTGCGGTGCGACCGCGAAGGGCAGCAGGCCGAGCCCGTCCCACAGCGGAGAGCCCGCGGGGTAGCCCGCGGGAACGTGGTCCGGGTCGTCCACGTGGCCGGCGATGCCGCGCAGGGTGGTGCCTGCGACGGCCGCGGCAGCGCTGTAGCCGCCGAGGACCAGGGCGTCGGCGGCCAGGAACTCCTGGAGCAGCTCGTCGGCGCCGCTGTGCAGGAGAGCACGGCGCAGGACGAATGTGTTTCCGCCCCGCACATACACCAGATCGAAGTTTTCCAGAGTTTTCCGGAGCGAACGGCCACCACTGAAATAGTCGCGGAGGTCGAGTTCCTCCGGAGCCAGCCCCACCGATTGCAGTTCCGTGACCTCTCGCTCCAGGGAGGCGTCCCTGGAGTCCGCGTCCTGGAAGTCATAGGCATTCATCACGAGCGCCGTGCGCGTGCGCCCGTCGAGCAGGCGCTGCAGCTCCTCGGGCCGATTCCCGATGCGAAAAGAAGAAAGATAAAGACGCATAACGCGCAGTATACGAGGTGATCCCTTGAGTCAGGTTGAGAAACATGGGGCGGCAGGCGGCCGGCCGGGCAAGGTGTGCCTCGGTGTCGTCCACCTCGATCCGCTACCCGGCACTCCCTTCCACGAGGCCGGGTCCTTCGACCGGATCCTCGACGACGCCGTGGCGTCCGTGCGGGCGCTGTACCAGGGCGGCGCGCACGGCGCCCTCCTGCAGACCGTCGACCGCGTCTACACCACCCGCGACGAGTCCGACCCGGCCCGGACCGCCGCGATGAGCGTGATCACCCGGGCGGCCCGGGAGGCCACCGGCGACGGCTTCCGGATCGGGGTGCAACTCATGCGGCACGCCACGAAGGCGTCGCTCGCGGTGGCGAAGGTCTGCGGGGGCGACTTCGTGCGGGCGACCGCGATCGTGGGCGCCACCGTCAGCACCCACGGCCTGGTACAGGCGGACCCGCTCGACGTGATGGAGTACCGGCGGAAGATCGACGCGTGGGACGTCCAGGTCATCGCCGACGTGGACTCGATGCACTTCCAGTGGCTCGGCGGCGGCGTACCGACGGAGTCGATAGCCCGTCAGGCCGCTTTCGTCGGCGCGGACGTGGTGTGCCTGGGCAGCAAGGACGAGGAGCGGACGCTCCGGACCATCGCGGCGGTCCGGCGGACGGCACCCGACGTGCCGGTCTTCCTCGCGGGCCACACCGACCACGAGAATGCGGCGCGGCTCATGGCGCACGCCGACGGGGCCTTCGTGAGCACCTGCCTCAACGGCTGGAAGGGCCGGATCCAGGTGGAGAAGGTCGCCGCCTACATGGACATCCTGCGCTCGCTGGAGGACGCCGAGTGACCACACGCCAGGCTTACACGACCGAGGAGATGCGGCGCCAGGCCCGGTCCCTGGCAGCGGAGCTCACCCAGGTGGTCGACCACCTCGCCCGGACGACCGCGGACGGGCCGCTGGACGGGGCAGCCCGCGGAATACGCCGGGTGGTGCTCACCGGCAACGGGGACTCCTATCACGCGGCGCGGGCAGCGGAGTTGGCCTTCGAGAGCTTCTCCGGTCTCACCTGCGAGCCGCTGAACGCCCAGCGGTTCCTCGACTACGGCGCGGTCGGGCCCGGCGGCGACGGGCGGGACACCCTGGTCGTCGGGATCTCCGCGTCCGGCGGCAGCAGGGCCGTGACCCGGGTGCTGGAGGAGGCCGCGCACCGGGGTTCGCCGACCGTCGCGGTGACCGTGTCGGAGGGCAGTCCGGTGACACGGGCGGCGGACGTCGGTGTGATCGCCCCGACCGGCCCGAGGCAGGCGTCGCCGGGCATCCTCACCTACCAGGCATGTCTGACCGCGCTTCTCGTCGTCGCCGTGCGCCTCGGCGCCGCACGGCAGCCCGTGCAGCCGCTGCTGGACGAGCTGCGCGCCGCCGCCGACGCCGTGGCGGCGACCGCCGAGGCGCTGGAGGGACCGTGTCTGGAGCTGGCCCAGGAGGTGGCAGCGGATCCCGGCCCGCTGGTGATGACGGGTACCGGACCCCAGGCGGGCACCGCCAAGTACGCGGCGGCGAAGGTGGTGGAGGCGTGCGCGCTGCCCGCGTTCGCCCAGGACCTGGAGGAGTGGTGGCACGTGGAGCGCTTCGCGTTCCCCGGCACCAGCCCGCTGCTCGTGCTGGCCCCGCCCGGCCGCAGTCACTCTCGCGCCGTCGACCTGGTCGTACGCGGTACGGAGATCGGGCGCCGGGTCGTCGCCGTCGCCCGGCACGACGACTCCGCCGTAGGCGTCGCGCATCGGGTGCTGCCGACGCACGGCGGGCTGCGCGAGGAGTGGAGCCCGCTGGTCGACCACATCTTCGCGGGCCTGTTCGGTGCCGCGCTCGCGGACGCACTGGGCCGGGTCCCGTTCTCGGGTCGCTGAGGCGACGGGCACCCGCCCCGGCCTGCCTCCGGTGTCCGCCCAGATCCTGGGCGGACACCGGAGGCCCGGTGGGCTACGCGACCTCGACCGGGTGGGCTTCCGCCAGTTCGGTACCGGTCTTCAGCAGGGCGTCCTCGCTGTCGGCGCCGTAGATGACCATGACGCAGACGCTGGCGGAGGACTGCCCCAGTGTCACCTCCGAGCCGACGCCGGGGCCGATGGAGACGTCGAGGACGTGGTCGTGGGCGAGCAGTTCGTCACGGGTCGGCATACGGGTCACGCGGCCGGAGCGGAGCGGGGTGATGTTGAGCATGCCGACGTACCGGAACGGGCTCTTGCGGAGCGGCAGTTCGGAGAGGGCGCCGTCGAGCAGCTCGTGCGCGGCGATCTCCCGCTCGTCGACGCCGACGGCGGCTCCGACCAGTTGTGCCACGGTGAGGCCGCCGAGGCGGCTGGCGATCTCGGAGAACACCAGCCGGCCCGTGCCGTACTCGCGGAAGAACTCCAGGTGCGTCGGGCCCCGTGTCAGGCCGAGCTGTTCGTTGAGCCGCCGGTGCAGTTCCCGGACCTCTGCGTACAGGCCGGCGTGGTCGTCCTCGTCGAGCAGGACCGACAGGCCGGGGCCGGCACCCTCGCGCAGTTGCAGCGGCGGGGTGACGTAGCGGCTGACGCAGAAGACCCACGGCTCGCCGTCCCGCCAGACGGCGTCGACGTGGAACTCCTCGCCGTCGATGTACTCCTCGGCCAGCAGGTGCCGGGAGCGCAGCTCCGGCGCGTACCGGAAGTCCTTGAGGGCGGCGCGGAGTTCCTCGCGGTCGCGGGCGACCGTCGTGGACACGGTGCCCCAGCCGTTGGCGGGCTTGACGACAGCCGGGTAGCCGACGGAGCTCTCCAGTTCCGCGAGGGCGTCGTCGCCGCCGTCCACGAGGGCCGCCGGGTCCGGCACGGAGCAGGTGCGGGCGGTGTGCAGCCCCGCCTGACGGGCCTGCCGTTTCATCAGCCGCTTGTCGCGCGTGGCCAGCACCACGGAGGTCGAGGGCTGGTCCGCGGAGAGCAGGTGGGCCAGGTAGGCGGCCGCGTACTGGCTGAACTCGTTGGAGGACATCACCTTGTCGATGTCGACGCCCTCACTGATGAGGTCCGCCGCGACGGCGCTGAGCTCCTCGAGCGCGTCGAAGGAGGAGACGTAGTAGACCTTCTCGAAGCGCGCCAGGGCGTCGGCGCCGAGCCCCTGAGGGGTCCGCTCGTGCACGACGTAGAGGGTGACGTCGTCGCGGTCGAGCACGGGAGCCGCCCAGTACGGGCTGTACCTCACCAACAGAACGTTCATCGTCATGCTTTCTGTCCCTGTTCGCCGGGAGCCTTCTTCACCTGGGCCCAGTACGAGTCGAGGAGCGGACCGAACGCGATGTCCTCGCAGATGGAGCGGGCCGCATTGATGCCGCTGGCGGCCGCCCCGGTCCACATGAAGTACGGCCCGTTGCCGGATCCGTTGCCGGCGCACCACACGCGGGGATTCGAGGTCTGGCCGAGCGTCGTCGTGCCGATGCCGCCGTTCTCGTTCAGCTCCAGGCCGAGTCGGGGAACGAAGCGGAGGTTGTGCTTCTTCACTCCGGGAATCAGCAAGGCCCCCGCAGCCACCTCGGCACCCCCCTTGGTGTACAAGGTCATCGAGCCTTCCGCATCCCGATCGGCCCCGGTGACCTCGTCGACGAGGACGGTTCCGCCGGCCTGGCGCAGCCGCTCCGCCATGGGGGTCCCGGCGGCGTTCTCGTCCGAGACGACGGCGGTCATGGTCGTCGCGTACTGGACGGACATCAGGGCCATACCAATGGCCTCCAGTCCCGTGCCGACCGACGCGAACGGCTTTCCGTCGTGCTCGTGGGTATGGCAGAAGGGGCATTCGAAGGCGGTCTTGCCCCAGACGCCCTCGGGCAGCCAGGAGGGCAGCTCGTCGATCGGCCCGGTCGCGAGCAGCAGACGGTCGGCCGTATGACGGCCACCGCCACGGGTCCGCACGGCCACGCCGACGTCACCCGCCTCGGCCTCGAGAACCTCGTCCCACACGAAATCGACGCCGTACTCCCGGGCGGTCTCCTCCATCGTGCCGTACAGCTGCGCCGGCGGGACCCCTTCCGCATAGGGCACGTTGTGCACCGCGTCGACGCACGAGTTGCGCCGGTTCTCCGTCGACACCACCAGCACCCGCAACTTGGCGCGGGCGAGCATGACCGACGCGGTCAGACCCGCGGCTCCGGCGCCGATGACCACCACATCATGGGGAGGGGACGACACGATTCTCCTTCTGTAGCCTGCGCGGGCGATCCGGTACAGCCCGCAGCCCGTTCATCCGTTCCGGAAGGCGGCTGCCTGCATGCGGAACAGGTCCGCGTACACGCCGCCCAGCGCCATCAGTTCCTCGTGGTCGCCCATCTCCGCCACGGAGCCGCCCTCGACGACCACGATCAGATCCGCCATCTGAACGGTGGAGAACCGGTGGGAGACCACCAGGGTGACCGTTCCGCAACGCTCGCCGAGGGTCTTCGCCAGCGCCATCTGCCGCCGGTAGACCGCGTACTCGCTGCGCGCGTCCAGGGAGGCGGTCGGCTCGTCGATGACGCACAGCAGCGGTGCGGTCCGCATGTGGGCGCGGCTCAGGGCCACCCGCTGCCACTGGCCGGTCGACAGCTCCTCGCCGTCGAACACACGGCCGAGCTGGGTGTCCAGACCGTCCGGGAGTCCGGCGACGATCTCCTCCGCGTCCCCGTCCGCGATCGCCCGGGCCAGCCGGTCGGGCTGGTCGGCCGCGGTGAGATCACCCACGCCGACCGACTCGCGCACGAGGAACAGGAACCGTGCGAAGTCCTGGAAGTTGGCGGTCGTACGGGACCACCAGTGCCCGGCGGGGATGTCGTCCAGCCGGACGCCGTCGACGAGGACGGTGCCCTCCGTCGGTTCGTAGAACTTGGACAGCAGCTTGACGAGGCTGGTCTTCCCCGCCCCGTGCTCCCCCACGACCGCGACGGTCGACCCGGCCGGCAGATGCAGGTCGATCCCCTTGAGCACCCACGTGTCCGTGCCCGGGTACCGGAACGACACTCCGGCCAGCGTGATGCCGTCGGTCAGCCGGTCCGGCATGCGGGCCGCGGACTCGCCCGTGCGGTGGGCCGCCGCGTGGTCCTCCAGCCACAGGAAGGCGTCCAGCGCACTCATGCCGTCGGTCGTGCGCTGCAAGGACCGTACGACGCCCTCGGCCTGGGCGCGGAGCGTGTTGGTGAGAGTGACCAGCAGCAGTACGTCACCGGGCTGCGCCCGCCCGGAGGACACGTCGCGCACGATGAGCAGCAGGGCGGCCACGTATCCCAGTGAGAAGACCGCCCACCCGGCGATGCCCAGTCCGGCACTCACCCACTGGGCGCGGGCCTGTGTGCGGATGATCCGGTCCCACACGTCCCGGCCGTGGTTCTGCAGCCGCGGCCCGGCCCCGGCGATCCGCACCTCCATGTTCGGCGTCGCCTCGGTCAGCAGGGCCTGTATGTGCTCCGCCTGCCGGACGTCCTGCGCGACCGCGACAGCCGCCTTCCGGATCCCGCGCTGCCCTCGGCGCGGCAACCACAGCGCCGGTACGAGCAGCAGCGCGAGGACGAGCAGTACCGGGGCCGTCAGCGCCAGGATGGCGAGCACCACGAACAGCCTGACCAGCATCGTCACGCCGTCCAGAAGCACCCATCCGCACCGGGCGATGACGTCTCCGCTGCCGCGCACCATTGCTATCCGGTCCGCGTACTCGGGGCGTTCGAGGTGCTCGATGCCGTCCAGTCCGGCGATGAGACCCAGGATCCGCTCGTCCAGGTCCACCCCGATGGCCTCGTCGAGCAGGTTGACGATGTTCAGCCGGGCGGAGGCCCCGACAACCGTCACCGCGTAGCTGAGCGCGGCGCCCGCCGTGGCGATCAGCGCGTCCTGCATGTGCTCGTGCAGTGCGCTCTGGATCAGCATCCGCAAGGTGAGCGCGAAGGCTCCGGTGGCCAGTACGTCGGTCACCGCGAGGACGGCGAACGCCAGGACCCAGCTGCGGTGCCGCTGCCACGAGAGCCCGAAGAGCCGGCGCAGCGCCTGTCCGCGGGTCATGGGGAGGTCACCTCGTTGTCGCGATCGGCGGGCTCGGGCAGTGCGTCATCGGCGGCGAACCGGGCAGCCTGCAGGTGGAACATGCCGGCGTACTGGCCGTCGAGGGCCAGCAGTTCGTCATGTGTGCCCGTCTCGACCACCCGACCGCCGTCGAGCACGGCGATCCGGTCCGCCCTGCGTACGGTGGACAGCCGATGGGAGATCAGCAGGACGCTCGCTTCCGTGGCGTGTTTCATCACCCGGGAGAAGACGTCGAGTTCGGCCCGGACGTCGAGGTGCGCGGTCGGCTCGTCGAGGACGAGCAGCCGGGCACCGCACGCGGTCGCGTACAGCGCCCTTGCCAGCGCGACACGCTGCCACTGTCCGCCGGAGAGGTCGATGCCGTTCGTGTACCCGCGCGCCAGCGGCGTGTCCCAGCCCAGAGGGGCTCGTTCGACCAGGTCGGTGATGCCCGCCCGGTCCGCGATGTCCTCCAGCAGCCGGGCCGGCGCGGGGTACCCGGGTGCGCCCTGGACCACGTTGTCCCGCAGGGACATCTCGTAGCGCGTGAAATCCTGGAAGACGACGGTGATCTGCTGTCGCCATGCTTCCGGATCCACCTTCGTCAGCGGCACCCCGTCAACGGTGACCGCTCCCGCCGTGGGCTGGTACAGCCCGGCCAGCAGCTTGGTCAGTGTGGTCTTCCCCGCACCGTTGACGCCGACCAGGGCCAGCAGTTCTCCGGGCCTGATCTCGAGGTCCAGGCCGCGCAGGGTCCTGCGTTCAGTGCCGTCGTACTGGAAGTCCACCGCTTCGAACCGCACCAGAGGCGGCGGGGTGGCCGTGGCCTCCTCCACGCCCACGGCACCGCGGGGCGCCAGCTGCACGGGGCCGGGCGTGGCCGGCGAGCCGTCCCGCGCCGTGAACCGCTCGGCAAGCCGGTCGGCCGCCTGGAGCGCCGGCATACCGGCGAACTCCACGTCGTACGCCTCCGTGTCCCAGCGGCTGACCGCGAGGACGCCCCAGAACGCCCCGAGGTGGACGGCGAGTTGGCCGGCGGAAATCCGCCCGGACGCCGCCGAGAGACCGAGCTGGGCGAGTCCGGCCGCCGTGGCAACGGTGAGCAGCACGAAGTGCCACCGCAGTCGCAGCAGAAGACCCCGGCGCACCGACGCCGTTCCGTCCACCCTGTCGCCGGTGACCTCGCGGTACCGGCCGATCGCCCATTCGGCGAGACCGAAGACGCGCAGTTCCTTCGCGGCCCACGGAGCTGCGGCGACCTGGGTGAAGTAGTCCTCCCGGCGCATCTCGGGCGCCCACCCGCGGACTTCGGCGTGCTGCTTCATCCACTGCCGGCGGGTGGAGGCCCGTACGAACAGCGAAACCGTCAGCATGCACAGCGCCAGCGGCCAGGAGAAGAACGCGAGCACACCTGCCGCAGCGCAGGCTCCGACCGTCCGGGTCATGATCGTGAGCTGGCCTGCCGCCCCCGTGCCCACGGTGTAGAACACCCAGTTCGGAAGCCCTTTCATCACCGCCAGCGCGAGATCGTCCTGCGTGGCCGGGTCCTCCAGGCGCGCGATGCCGTCGGACCGGGTCGCCAGGTCGCCCACCCGCAGCCGCTGGTGGGCGTTCACCCGTTGGGCCGCCACGACGCGCAGCGCCGAGTGCAGGAACTCGAACGCCTGCGAGGCGAAGATCAGCGCGCCGACGGCCAGGGTCAGCAAGGTGAGCGTGTGTCCGTCGTCCGGATCGGACACGAGGCGAGAGACCAGGGTGCCCGTCATCAGGCCCGTGGCCGTGGGGAGCAGCGCGAGCGAGAGGTCCACGACGGTCAGCGCGGCGAAGGTCGGCAGACCCGCCGCACGGAGCATTCCCGCCAGACGCCAACGGTCCTGCAGCCTGGCCGCAGCGTCCCGAACCGCCTTCGGTCGGCATCGTTCCATCGCTACTCTGTTATCTCGAGGTCGTTCTGGAGATAAATACGGCGCACGCCGCCGTGGGCGAGGATGGGCCCATAGGGCCGGAACCCGAATTGCTCGATGAGAAGCAGGGTGTTCGTCAGATCAGGATTTGTTTCAGCCCGAATGGCCGTCGCCCCGTATTCGAGCGCCACTTCCATGGCCCGGCGCACGCACATCAGGCCCGTCAATTCCCCGCCGGTCACCCGGTCCGGGAGCACGGCCATCCGCTGCATGTAGATCGGCTTGTCCGTATCGGGGAAGATGTCCGTACCGGTGGTGAACGACGGTGCCCACGTCAGGGTGAACATGCCTGTCGCCACGCCGCCTTGCCGGAGAAGATGCACGGCTTCCGCGGACACCAGCCCATCGGTGCTCTCTCGGTTTCGCTGCGGCACCGGAGTTCCGTATGTCGCTGCAATAAAGACGTCCGATGCGCAGAGCAGTTCGTGTACTTCAGCGGCTTCAGCAGCGATCGACCACCCATCGGACAACTCGGCGCCCTGCTTTGTCATGGCGCTCAATATGGGCCACGGGACCAGAGACTGTCCATGTTCGCCGATACCGCGAACGCGGCCGGCGGCGTTCGACTGCGGACGGTTCGCAGTCGAACAGTGGAACAGCCATATGACGGAGCAGCGGAACAGGCATCGGGCTGTGTTCGAGCCGTCCGGGCCGGACGGGGACCAGGTACGCATGTACAGTTGCGGACCGGTTGCGTTCTCCCCCGCCCACCTGGGCATTCAGGTCCACGCACACGGAGCCGCACAGCTGCCTGCCGCCGGGCCAGGGCACCCCGTCCCGACGACCTGGCCGCCGCGGGGCTCCGCATCGGTGAACCGCCCCGCGGACAACGGCACATCATCGACCGGCTGGTCCCCGGCCGCATCGCCGCACGCGCCCGCAGGGACCGGGTACGGGCCGCCACCATCCGCTCGCGGCTGTCCCGGACGGGCATCCAGGTCACCGGCGCCGGCAGCCACTCGACCTGGACCCCGCGCCAGGACGGCCACGTCCCGGCGGAGAGAAGGACACACACATGACCAGAAATGGCCTCGCCGCGACCGACGGCACCGCGCCCGTACGGCATGTCCGCGGACCGGACGACCTCCCGGGCTGGGACGCTCTCGCGAAAGGCTCCTCCTTCTACCTTTCCTCCAACTGGCTCCGTTTCGTCGACACCAGCCCCACCGGCGAACCGCACTACTTCGCGCTGCAGGACGGAGCCGACGTGGTCGCTGGCCTGCCCGCGCACTGGAACCCGCGGGACCCGCACACCAGCTACCAACCCGCGGCCGTGCTACGGGGGCAGGGCGCCGGACCCGCCCTGACGGTCGGCGGCCGGCGGGGCTACTGCTCCGCGGTGCTGGTCCCGCCGGGCCGGTCGCAGGCTGCGGTAGTTGAGCACACCGCGAAACTGCTGGCTCACGCCCTGGAGGAGCTGCCTCAGGCCGACGGCCGCTGGTGGTGGCCCTATCTCACCCCGGATTCGGTGGACACCGCCGTCGCCGCCGCCCGTCTCCTGGGACCGCTCACGGCGGAGGAGATCCATCTGGTGGGCGCGGACTGCGTCGTCGACCTCGTCGGGGAGAGTCCCGAGGACTTGCGCCGCTCACTGCCCACCAAACAGCGCCGGACCAACTGGCAGCGGGAGGTGCGGCGGTTCGAGGAGAGCGGCCTGCGGATCCGCCGTACCCGGCTGTCCGAGGTCTGCGACGAAGGAGCCCCCCTCCTCGCCCAGGTGCAGTGGAAATACGGCCACGACGAGACCGTCGAACAGCAGCGCTCCTCCCTGCGGCGGCAGGCCGAGCACCTCGACGACCTCTCCGTCGTCTTCGAGGCCAGGGACGCCGAGGGGCACCTGGCCGGTTTCTCCCTCTGCTACGACTGGGGCACCGAACTGAGTCTGCGCCTGGTGGGTTTCGACTACGCCACAGCTCAGGACTCCGCGACGTATGCACAGGTCATGCTGCACGCCCCGCTCCAATACTGTTACGAGCGAGGCCTGCGCCGCCTGCACCTGGGCACGGAGTCGTACGAGGCGAAGTGCCGCAGAGGGGCTCGTGTCCGTCCGCTGTGGGCCGTCGCCCCAGGAGTGCCGGTCCGCAGGAGCGTCGTACTCGACCGGGCGACCCGGCTGGCCGCGGTCCTGCCGGCCGGTGAGGCGGCCCGGTTCGTCGAGACGATACGGACGAGTTCGCCTTCTTGATGTCGCCGCCGGCGGCCGGCCCGGCGCCCGCCTCATCGACGTACCGCTCGCCGGAACGCGACATCAGCCGTGCCAGCGAAAACCCGATTTCCACCCTTGTGTACGACATGCGGGATACAGCGATAGGTATCCCGCTCTTCACGTCCCTTGCGACATGCTTTCACTCTGCATGCACGTTTCAGGATGGGCCTGGCTGAATCCCGTCGGTGGCCAGGTTTTCTTTGATTAAAAAACAAAGCAAGCAGTTGCGCACCAGGAGTGTGCGTGATCTTCTTACGCTCATGCATATCCAGGCTGCCTGGCCGCCTGGATATCTGCGGCTGAATGACTGAAACTGTACGCCGCGAGGACGGGGAAACGGCCTTGGTGCTCCACGAAGACGACATGCGACTGACCGCACTCCTGGAACGGAACCCAGTCGTACGACTCCCTATCAGTTCCATCCTCCCTGCGGATTCACCCCGCCTGGATGGCGAACGCGCTGACCACATCCGGTTGCTCATAGAATCCGACGCGCACTTTCCGCCCATTGTCGTACATCGGGCCACCATGCGCGTGATCGACGGAATGCACAGACTACGCGCCGCCACATTGAGAGGGGACAAATCCATTGACGTCCGCTTCTTCGACGGTGCTGCAGAGGACGCCTTCGTTGTCGCGGTCGAGATGAATGTGCGGCATGGGTTACCTCTCTCGCTTTCCGACCGGAAAGCGGCAGCCGCGCGCATTGTCACTGAGCATCCCGAACTTTCGGACCGAGCCATATCCCCCATCACCGGGCTGTCGGCACGCTCGGTAAGAGCGGTGAGGGACCAACTCACCGACAACAACGAGCGGGAGTCCTCGAGGGTGGGGCGCGACGGCCGGGTTCGTCCGTTGAACAGCGCCAGCGGGCGGGAGCTTGCCGCGGCGTTGCTGCTCGAGAACCCCGATGCGTCGCTGCGGGAGATAGCAAGGGCCGCGGGTCTGGCTCCGTCCACCGTGATGGACGTGCGAGACAGGTTGCGCTACGGACAGGATCCGGTGCCGTCCAGTCAGCGCCGGACGAAGAAGAACGCAGGAAGAGCGCAGAAAGCAGCCGCACCCAGCTCTGCCCGGGCTGTCATCACGAAGGACCCCGTGGCGGACTGGACCGCACTGCAAAGACTCCGCAAGGACCCGTCCCTGCGGTTCAGCGAGACGGGGCGCGTCCTGCTGAACTGGCTGAGCAGCCAGCCGGAGCGGGAGAAGTGGCAGGCGTTGCTCAGTAACATTCCGCCCCATTGCGTGGAGAGCGTCCTGCAGGTGGCGCAGGCGAACGCAAGGGCATGGGAGGAGTTCACCGAACAGCTGAAAGGAGCGCTCGGCGAGAGCCGCGTGGCGATCGGATAGAGATCGACGGGACACCGGTCCGTCGGCAACTCGGCGGTTCGGCATCCTGACCCGGGACGCGCACCCGGGTCGTCCGGACCAGGTCTTCGAGCGGTGCACAGCCGAAGGCACGCAGCGGGGTTCGCCTCGGCGTCTTGTGCCGGTCACTTCCCGGACGCGTCCGCCTGTGACGGTCGCTGAAGTTGACTGTACAAGTTCGCCCGAAGAGTGAGCGTGCCCGGATTTCCGATCGGCGACCTGCCGGCCGGGCTGCGGGTCGACGCGGTGGCCGAGGCGGTCTGGGCCCCCGACGGGCACCGCTCGGTGTATCCGGCGGCCTGGCCGGGAGCGAACCGGCCGGGCCGCGCCGGCCACCGGGACCCGCGCTCCGAGGACGGCAAGGAGCTGTGGGCGGCGCGTGACCTCGCCGCAGGGCGGAACACACGGCGCGATCCTCGTCGAGGGCTGGTGGTACTGCCCGTCCATGCCCCAGCCTCTCGTCAACGCCACCATCGACCTGCACGCCGACCGCATCGACCGGGAGACCTGGGGCCGGCTCATCGCCGCCCGCCGCGGCTACCGCCTGATGCCCAAGGAGAACGCCGACGGCGAGGGCTGCCAGCGGATGATGTGCCCCGCCGAGGCAGGCAAGGCCCAGTGCCCCATCAAGCCCCGCACGATGGGCCGCGGCATCCACCTCCCCCTGGTCGGCCCGGAGCCGAGCCCGGTCGGCCCGCTCAAGGTCTGCCGCCGGCGCACCATCACCATCAGCCCCGAGACCGGCGCCAAGCACTGGCAGGCCCTGGAGCAGGGCGGCCCGGAATGGCAGAAGGGTGGCTGGACACGCTGTCCCTCGGAGGCGAGCGGCCACGGCGACGCACCCACCACCGCCGTCAGACGGAAGAACCCGAGACCTGGACGCCGACCGGCCACCTCGCAGCCGCCGCCCAGCCGGGCCGACCCCAGGTAACAGCTCGGCATCTCTTGCAGAAAAGCAGTCGACCCCATCGGTGAGATAGCTCACCGATGGGGTCTCCTGCGTCTGCCGCCAGACTGTGCGATCCCTCACAAACCCGGACACAACGAGAAACGGGCCCCGCCGTGACTTCCGTCACCGGCAGAGACCCGTTTCATCGGTTTCTCTCTGTGCGCGAGGGGGGAGTTGAACCCCCACGCCCTTGCGGGCACTGGAACCTGAATCCAGCGCGTCTGCCTATTCCGCCACCCGCGCATTGGGTGTGTCTTCCGGCTCCGGCCCTTTCGGGCTGGCCCCTTCCGACATCCAGAACATTAGCACGCCGTACGGGGTGGGTTCACATCCCTTCCCACCAGCCCCGGGACCGCCCGGGACCGCCCGGGACCGCCCGGATCTGCCCCGTACCCGCCCACGTATCGAGGAGTGCCTGTTCACGTATCAACCTCGTACCGGTCCCGGTCATCTCCCCAGGAGGCGGACCGGGTCCACAGCCGGGTGCGGGACACTGGTCCACGCCCGCCTCTACGATCCTTGCGTGGAGGAGTTCGAAGGGGAGCCGCTGGGGGAACCGGCTGATTGCCGGGCGCGTAGATACGATCAGTAAGCAGTACCGGGCAAGACAGCGGCACAGAGCAGGGCAAGGAAGAAGCGTCAGCGACGGAGGAGGTGCCCCATGGGAGTCCTGAAGAAGTTCGAGCAGCGTCTCGAAGGTCTGGTCAACGGCACCTTCGCCAAGGTCTTCAAGTCCGAGGTCCAGCCCGTGGAGATCGCCGGTGCGCTCCAGCGGGAGTGCGACAACAACGCCACCATCTGGAACCGCGACCGGACCGTGGTCCCCAACGACTTCATCGTGGAGCTGAGCGCACCGGACTTCGAGCGCCTCAGCCCCTACTCCGGACAGCTCGGCGACGAGCTGGCCGGCATGGTGCGCGACTACGCCAAGCAGCAGCGCTACACCTTCATGGGCCCGATCAAGGTCACCCTGGAGAAGGCCGACGACCTCGACACCGGTCTGTACCGGGTGCGCTCGCGCACCCTCGCCTCCTCCGCCAACCAGCAGGGCGCCCCACCCGCCGCTCCGGCCGGCCGGCCCGGCCAGGGCGCCCCGGGCGGCTACGGCTACCCGCCCGCCGCTCCCGCCGGAGCGCCCCCCATGCCGTCCGCGCCACCGCCCGGCGCCCGCCCCGGCGGCGGTTACGGCTACCCCCAGCCCGCCCCCCAGCGGCCCGCGGCCGCCCCGGCGAGCGGCGGGCGCACCCGCTACTGGATCGAGATCAACGGCGCCCGCCACCAGATCTCCCGCCCGACGCTGGTGCTGGGCCGCAGCACCGACGCCGACGTGCGGATCGACGACCCCGGCGTCTCCCGCCGGCACTGCGAGATCCGGACCGGGACGCCCTCGACGATCCAGGATCTCGGTTCCACCAACGGCATCGTGGTGGACGGACAGCACACCACCCGCGCTACGCTCCGCGACGGCTCGCGGATCGTCGTGGGCAGCAGCACCATCATTTACCGGCAAGCCGAAGGGTGAAGCGGGGGCAATGTCAGAGCTGACCCTCACGGTCATGCGGCTGGGTTTCCTGGCCGTACTGTGGCTGTTCGTGATCGTGGCCGTGCAGGTCATCCGGAGCGACCTGTTCGGTACGCGTGTCACCCAGCGCGGATCGCGTAGGGAGGCCGCGCGCCCCCAGCAGGCGCAACGCCAGCAGTCCGCACCGCCGCAACAACAGCGCGCCCAGCAGGGCGGCGGCCGGCGTGGCCGCAACGCCCCCACCAAGCTGGTCGTGTCAGAAGGCACACTGACCGGCACCACCGTCGCGCTCCAGGGCCAGACCATCACCCTGGGCAGGGCGCACGACTCCACGATCGTGCTGGACGACGACTACGCCTCCAGCCGCCATGCCAGGATCTACCCGGACCGCGACGGCCAGTGGATCGTCGAGGATCTCGGATCCACCAACGGCACCTACCTGGACCGGTCCCGGCTGACGACTCCCACACCGATCCCGCTGGGCGCGCCGATCCGCATCGGCAAAACCGTCATCGAGCTGCGGAAGTAGTACGACAATGAGCGAGCGGAGCGAGCACGCAGCGGCAGGCCGCACCCCGGTCTCCGGCGCGCTCCCGACCGGAGGGTGGGCAGTGTGGCTCGACACGACCGGCTGTACCCGGAGCCGACGGGCGAGGTGCGCATGAGTCTGTCACTGCGCTTCGCCGCCGGATCGCACAAAGGCATGATCCGGGAGGGCAACGAGGACTCCGGTTACGCCGGTCCGCGCCTGCTCGCCATCGCCGACGGCATGGGCGGCCAGGCAGCCGGCGAGGTCGCCTCCTCCGAGGTCATCTCCACCCTGGTCACGCTCGACGACGACGTGCCCGGCTCCGACATCCTCACCTCCCTCGGCGCCGCCGTGCAGCGCGCCAACGACCAGCTGCGTGCCATGGTCGAGGAGGACCCCCAGCTCGAGGGCATGGGCACGACCCTCACCGCCCTGCTGTGGACCGGGCAACGGCTCGGCCTCGTGCACGTCGGCGACTCGCGGGCGTATCTGCTCCGTGACGGGGTGCTCACCCAGATCACCCAGGACCACACCTGGGTGCAGAGGCTCGTCGACGAGGGCCGGATCACCGAGGAAGAGGCCACCACCCACCCGCAGCGCTCCCTGCTGATGCGCGCCCTCGGCAGCGGCGACCATGTCGAACCCGACCTGTCCATTCGCGAGGTCCGGGCCGGCGACCGCTATCTGATCTGCTCCGACGGCCTGTCCGGCGTCGTCTCCCACCAGACGATGGAGGAGACCCTCGCCAGCTACCAGGGCCCGCAGGAGACCGTGCAGGAGCTGATCCAGCTCGCGCTGCGCGGCGGCGGCCCCGACAACATCACCGTCATCATCGCCGACGTCCTCGACCTGGACACCGGTGACACCCTCGCCACGCAGCTGTCGGACACCCCGGTCGTGGTCGGCGCCGTCGCCGAGAACCAGCACCACCTCCACGACAACGGGATCATGCAGACCCCGGCCGGCCGCGCCTCCCACCTCGGCCGTCAGGGCCACGGACAGGGCGGCGGCGAGTTCGGCCCGCCCGGCTCCGGCGACACCACCGGCTTCGTACCCACGGGCGGCTTCGGCGACTACACCGACGAGGACTTCGTCAAGCCGCGCAAGGGCCGCACGTGGCTGAAGGCCACGCTGTACAGCGTCCTCGCCCTCGCGGTCATCGGCGGCGGCCTGTACAGCGGGTACCGGTGGACGCAGACGCAGTACTACGTCGGCGCCAACGGCGAGCACGTCGCGCTGTACCGCGGCATCAGCCAGGACCTGGCCTGGGTGTCGCTGTCGAAGGTGGAGAAGGACCACCCCGAGATCGAACTCAAGTACCTGCCGCCCTACCAGCAGAAGCAGGTCAAGAACACGATCACCGCGGGTGGTCTGCAGCAGGCGCAGACCAAGATCGAGGCGCTGCTCGTGCAGGCCTCCGCCTGCAAGAAGCAGGCGGAGCGCACGGCCGCGGAGACCGAGAAGAACGCGAAGACGGGCCAGGGCGAGGCCGGAGGCGCCACGGGAACCACCCGTACCTCCCTCACGTCCAAGGCATCACCGACGCCGAACCCGTCGGCGTCGAAAACGTCCCCGACATCGCCCTCGAAGTCTCCGACCCCGTCCACGACCCCGAGCCCCGGCCCGAGCCTCTCCGAGGATGAGCAGAAGGTCGTCGATCAGTGCGGCAAGCAGTAGGCAAGCCGTGAGAGGCACCGTCACACGATGAGCAGTACTACGAATCCGACGCACCACACGTCCACGATCGGCGCGATCGGCGCCCCGAGCCGCCGCAACACCGAGCTGGCTCTGCTGATCTTCGCCGTGGTCATCCCGGTGTTCGCCTACGCCAACGTGGGCCTGGCCCTCAACGACCAGGTGCCCGCGGGCCTGCTGGGCTACGGCCTGGGCCTCGGCCTGCTGGCCGGCATCGCCCACCTCGTCGTACGGAAGTTCGCGCCGTACGCCGACCCGCTGCTGCTGCCGCTGGCCACTCTGCTCAACGGACTCGGCCTGGTCGCCATCTGGCGACTCGACCAGTCCAAGCTGCTCCAGGGCATCGGCGTGGCCGGCGGCAAGGCGACCAACCAGCTGATCTACACCGCGATGGGCATCGCGCTCTTCGTCGCCGTGCTGTTCTTCCTCAAGGACCACCGCACGCTGCAGCGCTACACATACATCTCCATGGCGGCCTCGCTGGTCCTGCTGCTGCTCCCGCTGGTCCCGGGCCTCGGCGCCAACGTCTACGGCGCCAAGATCTGGATCCAGGTCGGCAGCTTCACCATCCAGCCCGGCGAGTTCGCCAAGATCGTGCTGGCGGTCTTCTTCGCCGGCTACCTGATGGTGAAGCGCGACGCGCTGGCCCTCGCCAGCCGCCGCTTCATGGGCATGTACCTGCCGCGCGGCCGGGACCTCGGCCCGATCCTCGTCGTCTGGGCGATCTCGATCCTCATCCTGGTCTTCGAGACCGACCTCGGTACGTCGCTGCTGTTCTTCGGAATGTTCGTCATCATGCTGTACGTCGCCACCGAGCGGACCAGCTGGATCGTCTTCGGTCTGCTGATGTCCGCGGCCGGCGCCGTCGGCGTGGCGAGCTTCGAACCGCACATCCAGGTGCGTGTGCAGGCCTGGCTCGACCCGATGCACGAGTACGTGCTCAGCCGCACCCCCGGCGTCACCGGAGTCCACTCCGACCAGCTCCAGCAGGCCCTGTGGGCATTCGGCTCCGGCGGCACCCTCGGCACCGGCTGGGGCCAGGGCCACTCCGAGCTGATCCGGTTCGCCGCCAACTCCGACTTCATCCTCGCCACCTTCGGCGAGGAGCTGGGTCTGGCCGGCATCATGGCGATCCTGCTGATCTACGGCCTGATCGCAGAGCGCGGCGTGCGCACCGCCCTCGCCGCCCGCGACCCGTTCGGCAAACTGCTCGCCATCGGCCTGTCCGGCGCCTTCGCACTCCAGGTGTTCGTCGTCGCCGGCGGTGTGATGGGCCTCATCCCGCTGACCGGTATGACGATGCCGTTCCTCGCGTACGGCGGTTCCTCCGTGATCGCCAACTGGGCACTGATCGGCATCCTGATCCGCATCAGCGACACCGCCCGCCGCCCGGCGCCCACCCCCGCCGCCAACCCCGACGCCGAGATGACCCAGGTAGTGCGCCCGTGAACAAGCCTCTGCGCCGCATCGCGATCTTCTGCGGACTCCTCGTCCTCGCCCTGCTGATCCGCGACAACTGGCTCCAGTACGTCAAGTCCGACCAACTGCGCACCGACAAGGACAACCGCCGGGTCGCCATCGAGCGGTACGCGAACCCGCGGGGCGACATCGTCGTCGACGGCGACCCCATAACCGGATCCGTCATGTCCAAGAGCGGCGACTTCAAGTACAAGCGCACGTACAAGAACGGGCCCATGTGGGCCCCGGTCACCGGCTACTCCTCGCAGGCCTTCGACAGCTCCCAGCTGGAGAAGATCAACGACGGCATCCTCACCGGCAACGACGACCGGCTCTTCTTCCGCAACACCCTCGACATGATCACGGGCAAGAAGAAGCAGGGCGGCAACGTCGTCACCACGCTCAACGCGGCCGCACAGAAGGCGGCGTACAGCGGGCTCAAGAGCCGCGGCGGCAAGGGTGCCGTGGTCGCCCTCGAACCGTCCACGGGCAAGATCCTCGCGCTGGCCTCCTACCCGTCGTACGACCCCTCGTCCTTCGCGGGCAACTCCACCGACGTGGACTCCAAGAACTGGACCAAGCTCCAGAAGAAGAACAACCCGGCCGACCCGATGCTGAACCGGGCGCTGCGCGAGACCTACCCGCCGGGCTCCACCTTCAAGGTGGTCACGGCCGCGGCCGCGCTGGAGAACGGCAAGTACACCTCGGCCGACGAGTCGACCGAATCGCCGCTGCCGTGGACCATGCCGGGCACCCACACCCAGCTGAAGAACGAGGGGAACATCCCCTGCAAGAACGCGACCATGCGGGTCGCGCTCCAGTACTCCTGCAACACCGTCTTCGGCAAGATCGGCTCCGACCTCGGCAACGACAAGATGCTGGCCGAGGCGAAGAAGTTCGGATTCGGCTCCGAGCAGTTCACCCCGGTCCGTTCCAACGCCTCGGTGTTCTCCGACAACATGAACCAGTCGCAGACCGCACTGTCCTCCATCGGCCAGTACAACACCGCCGCCACCCCGCTACAGATGGCCATGGTCGCCTCGGCCGTCGCCAACGACGGCAAGCTGATGAAGCCGTACATGGTCGACCAGCTGCAGTCCTCCAACGTCGACCCGGTGGAGAAGACCGAGCCGAAGGAGCTGAGCCAGCCGCTGTCGCCGCAGAACGCGCAGATCCTGCAGCAGATGATGGAGACGGTCGTCCAGAAGGGCACCGGCACCAACGCGCAGATCGGCGGCGGTGTCACCGTCGGCGGCAAGACCGGTACCGCCCAGCACGGCGTGGCGAACAGCGAGAACCCGTACGCGTGGTTCATCTCCTACGCCAAGGTCGCCGACGGCAGCTCCCCGGTCGCCGTGGCCGTGGTGATCGAGGACGAGAGCGCCAACCGGGACGACATCTCCGGCGGCGGCCTGGCCGCGCCGATCGCGAAGAACGTCATGGAGGCGGTCATCGACTCCAAGAAGTGACCCTGCACACGTCCCCTTCACATCGGTGCACGTTGCGATACCGGTCCTGTATCGGGTTACGGGCTTGGCCAGGTCACACAGAACGAGCCGGGTACGGTAGGCCCGGACGGCAGCCTTCGGCCGCACACGGACGTGCGCGGCCGAGACCGACGGAGAGGGCTGGTAGGTAGCTATGGAAGAGCCGCGTCGCCTCGGCGGCCGGTACGAGCTGGGCCAGGTGCTCGGCCGTGGTGGCATGGCCGAGGTCTACCTCGCGCATGACACCCGGCTCGGCCGCACCGTGGCGGTGAAGACGCTGCGCGCGGACCTCGCGCGTGATCCGTCCTTCCAGGCCCGGTTCCGCCGGGAGGCCCAGTCGGCCGCCTCGCTCAACCATCCCGCGATCGTCGCGGTCTACGACACGGGCGAGGACTACATCGACGGGGTCTCCATCCCGTACATCGTGATGGAGTACGTGGACGGCTCCACGCTCCGTGAACTGCTCCACTCCGGCCGCAAGCTCCTGCCCGAGCGCGCGATGGAGATGACCATCGGCATCCTCCAGGGCCTGGAGTACGCCCACCGCAGCGGCATCGTCCACCGCGACATCAAGCCGGCCAACGTCATGCTGACCCGCAACGGCCAGGTCAAGGTGATGGACTTCGGCATCGCCCGCGCCATGGGCGACTCCGGCATGACCATGACCCAGACGGCGGCGGTCATCGGCACGGCGCAGTACCTCTCCCCGGAGCAGGCCAAGGGCGAGCAGGTGGACGCCCGCTCGGACCTCTACTCGACGGGCTGCCTCCTCTACGAGCTGCTGACCGTACGGCCCCCCTTCGTCGGCGACTCCCCCGTGGCCGTGGCCTACCAGCACGTCCGCGAGGAACCGCAGGCACCTTCGGTCTTCGACCCCGAGATCACCCCCGAGATGGACGCCATCGTCCTGAAGGCGCTGGTCAAGGACCCGAACTACCGCTACCAGTCGGCCGACGAGATGCGCGCCGACATCGAGGCCTGCCTCGACGGCCAGCCGGTCTCAGCGACAGCAGCCATGGGCACGGTGGGCTACGGCGGCTACCCCGACGACCAGCCGACGACGGCCCTGCGTCCGGACGCCGGCGCCACGAGCATGCTCCCGCCGATGAACCCGGACGACGGCGGCTACGGCTACGACGACCGCCCCGACCGGCGCCGCCAGCAGAAGAAGAACTCCACCTCCACGATCCTCCTCGTCGTCGCGGCCGTCCTGGTCCTGGTCGGCGCGATCCTGATCGGGAAGTGGGCGTTCAGCGGGAAGAACGCGGACGAAACCTTCAAGGCCCCGAACTTCGTCGGCAACAGCTACCCCACCGCCCAGAAAATGGCCGAGAACACGGACCTGAAGCTGGCGGCCCCCATCCGCAAGGAGTGCGACAGCCAGCCGAAGGGCAAGGTCTGTTCCCAGGACCCCGCGGCGGGCGCGGACGTGAAGAAGGGCGCCACGATCACCCTGACGGTGTCGACGGGCGCCCCCAAGGTCACCGTGCCGGACGTCCTTGGGATCCAGTACGACAAGGCCGAGGCCCGGCTGAAGGACAAGGGCTTCGTGGTCGAGCAGAAGACCGAGGTGTCCACTCAGACCCCGGGCGTCGTCACGGGCCAGGACCCCGAGGGCGGCGCGGAGAAGGAGAAGGGCTCCACGATCACCCTCACGGTCGCCAAGGCCGAGGAGAAGATCGCCATCCCGGACGTCACCGGCAAGTCCTGTGACGAGGCGAAAGCCGAGCTGCAGGCAAAGGGTCTGGTCCCGAGCTGCAACGACACGCCGACCAACGACCCCAACCAGGACGGCAAGGTCATCTCGACCAACCCGGTGGCGGGCACCCCGGTCGTCAAGAACACCAACGTGGCGATCAGCGTCGGCAAGGTGCAGGGCCAGCAGCAGACGCAGGTTCCGCAGGTCCAGAACCAGCGGCTCAAGGACGCCCGGAAGATGCTCGAGCAAGCGGGTCTCCAGGTCGCCGTCCAGGGCTCCCAGGACGACAACGCCCTCGTCGTCACCTCCAACCCGACCCCCGGCAGCACGGTCAACCAGGGCGACACGGTCACCCTGTTCACCGTGGACCAGGGCGGAAACGGCAACAACGGCGGAACGAACATCTTCGGCGGCACCAACGGCTGAGGCCAAGTTCCGTTGAAAGGCCCATGCAAAACGCTCGGCGGGGATTTCCCCGCCGAGCGTTTTGCATGGGCGACTGCCGAGTCTCACGATGCGCGCAGCGCGCAGAATGCCGCGCCGTGCCAGCACGACAGTTCCTCCATCGATCGTGTCTTCCTATCCGACAACTCGTTGATCGGATGGGGTGGGGTGTCGTAGCTCTGCCCTGGCCGTACGGCCGCGCCACAGACGGGAGGGCAGAACGTGATCAACGAATCGGCACTGCTGGAATCGAAGACCCTGCGCGACAGCGTCCTGGAACGCACGGACGTGCTCGACAGAGTCAAGGCACTGTCACTGCTGCCGGACGGGATGCATGTGACGACGGCGATGGTGGCGGCGTACTTCGGCGTCACCGTGGAAGTCATCCGGCAGCTCAGTAAGCGTCACCGCGACGAGCTGGAAACCAACGGCATGGCCGTCCTGCGGGGCGCTGACCTGCGAAAGTTCGAGAGTGACAACGTGTCACTCTCGCTGGGCAGTTATCCACAGGCCCGCCGGAGTCTCACCATCTACTCCCGGCGCGCCGTACTCACCATCGCCATGCTCCTCCGCGACAGCGAGGTCGCCCGTCAAGTACGCACGTACCTGCTCGACATGGAGTACCTGGTTCGTACACGGCCTGTGGATAACTCCATCCACGCAGACGGCGGTTCCCTCGACGACCGCATCGACCAACGCATCACCCACATCCTCGGCAAGACCGTCGTACCGATGTTCAACGCCCTCATCGAAACCTCGGGCGAACACCGCAAGGAGCTGATCGCCCTGCGGACGGGAGTCCAGCGCATCGAGCGGCGGCTCCATCAGCACCACGCACGGCTGCAGAGGCTGGAAGGGGTTCGAGACGACCGGCCCGCCGTCGGAGTCATGGCTGCCATGGACGCCATGAACGGCCGCACGTTCGAGCAGCACGTCGGCAAACTGCTGCGCCGCGACGGATGCACCAACGTCGTCGTACAGGGCGGGCACGGAGACCGGGGCGTCGACATCATCGGGCTCACGGCCGACGGGCGGCGCCTGGTCGTCCAGTGCAAGAGGTTCGCGCCCTACCTCAGCATCACCAGCCCCGACGTGCAGAAGTTCGTCGGTGCCGCCAAGGTCCTGTACAGCGCGGAAGCGGCGCTCTTCGTCGCCACCTGCCCCTTCACCCCTGAGGCCCTGCACATCGCCGTCGAGGCGGGGATCACCGTCGTACACCGTGGGGTGCTGGAGGAATGGAGTGCCGGGGAACCGTTGAGGGTTTTGGAATAACAACGGCGTGACAGGGAAAGGGCCCGAAGTCGCAAAGGATGGTTGCGGCTTCGGGCCCGGCTCATGAAGCGTGACAGCACGTCACGCTAACGCAGTTCCTTGGGCAACGTCCGCTTGCTGTCCACCTTCTCCACGCGGACCAGCTCGCCCCACACCACATACCGGTAGCGGGACGTGTACACCGGGGTGCACGTCGTCAGGGTGATGTAGTGGCCCGGCTTCTTCTTGCCGGACTCCTTGGGGACCGAGGAGAGGACCTTGACGTTGTACTTCGAGGTCTCCTGGAGGATCGAGTACACCTTGTAGACGTACCAGTCGTCCTTCGTCTCGAAGACGATCGGGTCGCCCTTCTCCAGCTTGTCGATGTTGTGGAACTTCGCACCGTGGCCGTCGCGGTGGGCGGCCAGGGCGAAGTTGCCGTCCTTGCCGGTCGTGGGGAGGGCCGCCTTGACCGGGTCCGTGTAGTAGCCGGCCACGCCGTCGTTCAGGACGTCCGTGTCCGTGCCCTTCTCGACCAGGACCTCGCCGTTCCTCATCGCCGGGACGTGCAGGAAACCGATGCCCTCCTTGGTGTCCAGCGCGCCGGGACCCGAGTCGGTGGCGTGGGCCCAGTGGTCGCGCACCTTGTCGGCCTGCCTGTCCGCCTTGCGGTCCGCTATGACGTTCGTCCACCACAGCGAGTAGACGACGAACAAGGCCAGCAACAGGCCCACGGTGATGAGGAGTTCACCGAAGACACTCACCGCCAGAGCTATCCGGCCGGGGCGCCGGCGGCGCGCGGCGGACGCCTCGTCGGACGCGTCCGTGTGCTCTTCGGTGTCGTCGGCGGTCGCTGCCACTTGTTCCCTCTGCCCCTACTCGATGAGCGCGTCCGGCTTGCCCTTGCTGCGCGGACGTTCCTCCACCATCTTGCCCCAGACGATCAGCCGGTACTTGCTGGTGAACTCCGGCGTACAGGTCGTGAGGGTGATGTACCGGCCCGGTTCGGTGAAACCGGACCCCGGGGGGATCGGGTTCAGCACACTCGTGTTCGACGGCGAGGTCACCGGCAGCGTCGAGGTCACCTGGTACACGAAGTACTTGTCCTGCGTCTCGACCACGACCGCGTCGCCGGGCTGAAGCCTGTTGATGTACCGGAACGGCTCACCGTGGGTGTTGCGGTGCGCCGCCAGCCCGAAGTTGCCGGTCTTCGCCCCCGGCATCGCCGTCTTCAGCGCGCCCTCGCCGTAGTGGCCGACCATGCCCTTGTCGAGCACCCGCTTGTTGCTGACGCCCTCCGCTATCGGCGCCAGCACGTCCAGCTTGGGGATGTGCAGGATCGCGAAGCCCTGCCCCGGCTCGAACACCCCGGGGGCCCGCTTGCCGCTCGCCCAGTCGTTCTGCAGCTGATGCGTCTCGTTGCCCGCCTGCGCGTGCGCACGGACGTTCGTCCACCACAGCTGGTACGTGACGAACAGCAGCATCAGCACGCCGGTGGTGATGAACACCTCGCCGATCGCCCGGCTCGCGACGACGCCCGCGCTCGGCTTGCGCAGCCGCGCCTGGCGCCGCGCCTCGACCCGGGAGAGCGGCCGCTGCGGCCCGGGATCCGGCGGACTCGCCGGCCCCCTGGTGCCGCCATGACGCCCGCCGCGCCGCTTGGCGGCCTTTCTACGGGCCGCACGGCCGCCCGATGTGATTCCGGTGCCGGAAGAGCCCGAGGGAGCCGCAGAGGCGCGTCTGGGTCCGTTCTCCGACCCCGGGAGCGAATCGGCGATCCGCAGCGCCATCGTTTCCTCGTCGGCCGCCGGCATCGGCGCCGTAAGAGCGTCGCCGGCGGCCGCATACGGCGCAGAGCCGTAGGACTCGTACGGGCTCTCCCCGTACAAGTCCTCGCGCTCGGGCCGCAGCGCGGTCACGCCGTGGCCCTGCCCACCACCGGGGCGAGCCCCACCGACCTCGCCACGGCACCCTGGTCGCCGCACTCCACCAGCCAGTTGGCCAGCATCCGGTGCCCGTGCTCGGTCAGCACCGACTCGGGGTGAAACTGCACGCCCTCGACCAGGAGTTCACGATGACGCAGGCCCATGATGATCCCGTCGTGCGTACGGGCCGTGACCTCCAGCTCCGCCGGCACGGTGGCCGGCTCGGCGGCGAGCGAGTGGTAGCGGGTGGCCGTGAAGGGGGACGGCAGGCCCGCGAAGACACCCTTGCCCCCGTGCTCCACCAGCGACGTCTTGCCGTGCAGCAGTTCGGGCGCCCGGTCCACCACACCGCCGTACGCCACCTGCATCGACTGCATGCCGAGACAGACACCGAAGACGGGCACACCGGTCGAGGCGCAGTGGCGGACCATGTCCACGCACACCCCCGCCTCCTCCGGCGTCCCCGGCCCTGGCGAGAGGAGCACACCGTCGAAGCCGTCCTGCGCGTGCGCCGTCGACACCTCGTCGTTGCGCAGCACCTCGCACTCGGCACCCAGCTGGTACAGGTACTGGACCAGGTTGAAGACGAAGCTGTCGTAGTTGTCGACGACGAGAATCCGCGCACTCACTGGTTGTCCACCGTCACATCGTTGAAGGGCAGCAGCGGCTCGGCCCAGGGGAAGACGTACTGGAAGAGGACATAGACCACGGCCAGGACCAGGAGAAACGAGACCAGCGCCTTCGCCCACGCGTTCCCCGGCAGATGCCGCCAGATCCAGCCGTACATGCCGTCCCTTCCGTTCCACCACGGCACCTGACTCACGCCGTACTGCACCAGACTAACGGCGCAGAGCCTCCGGTTCGCCTGACTCCACAGGCTGGGTGGAGTCCAGGTGCGCCCAGACGATCAGCCGATGACTGTGTCCCCATTCCGGATCGCATGTGGTCAGCGTCAGATACCGGCCCGTACGCGTGTACCCCGACTTACGTGGCACAGGGTCGATCACCTCAACGTCGGCCGGAACGGTTTTGTAAGGCCCTTTGTCGATCCGATACGTGAACCAGGTCGTCCCGTCCGTGAGCACCACCGCGTCGCCCGGCCGCAGCCGCGGGAAGTCCTTGAAGGGGTCGCCGTATGTGCGCCGGTGGCCGGCGACCGCGAAATTGCCCTCCTGGCCGAGCCGGGCCGTCCCGGCGTAGTGGGCCAGGCCCTTCTTCAGTACGTCCGTTCCGGTGCCCTGCAGCACCGGCTTGTTCCACGTGAAACCGAGCCGCGGGATGTACATGATCGCGAAGGGCCTGCCGTACCGGTACGCCGCCCGTTCCGCCGCGTCCACGGAGGCCCCGGTGCTCCCTGCCGAGGGCCGCACACTCCCCTTCGCCCACTGCTGGTGCAACTGATCGATCTGGTCGCTCATCACGCCGTCCGCCTGCACGCCGGTCCAGAACAGCACGTAGACGACGAAGAGCACGATGAGGGTGCCGACGGTGATGCACAGTTCGCTGACAGTCCTGACGATCACGCGCACCGGCGGCTCCTGACCGGACGGATCTACCCCACTGGCTTCGCGTAGTGCAGATCCACTGTGCCCGAGTAGCCCGGCAGAGTCACCGTCCCGTTCTCGGTGACTTTCCAGCCGAGCCCGTAGACGTTGACGTACACCATGTAGGTCTGGATCGCCTTGCTCGCGGCCAGCGCCTGCTGGAGCTTCCCGGGGTCCCCGACCGCGGTGATCTTGTACGGCGGTGAGTAGACGCGCCCCTGGAGGATCAGGGTGTTGCCGACGCAGCGCACGGCGCTGGTGGAGATCAGCCGCTGGTCCATGACCTTGATGCCCTTGGCCCCGCCCTGCCACAGGGCGTTGACCACGGCCTGCAGGTCCTGCTGGTGGATGACCAGGTAGTCGGGCTGCGGCTCGGGATAGCCGGGGAGCTTGGCGGTCGCGTTCGGCGGGGCGTCGTTGAGCGTGACGGTGATCGCCTCGCCCGTGAGCTTCTGGGTGCCCGTGCTCTGCTCCAGCCCCCTGAGCTTCTCGTCCTCCGCCTTGGTACTCCCGTCGTCGCCCTCCGCGAGCGACTCCACGTTGTCGCGCAGGGCCGCGTTGGACTCGTCCAGCTCCTTGTTCTTGCGGCTGCGCTCATGGATCAGGTCGGACAGCTTCAGCATCGAGGCGTCCGTGCGGATGTCGGTGCCCTTGGCCGTGTTGAAGCTGGTGAAGAAGATGAGCCCCGCCAGCGCGAAGACGACCACCGTGAGGATCCGCACCGGACGGAAGGGGAGCCCACGAGCAGGGCCGGAACCCGTTGATCCCGTCCCGGGGGAGTCGGCAGAATTGCTCAACGTACCCTTATCTCCTTCGGCGCCGCGGAAGCACTACGCTAACGGACGCCCGGGGGAGCACTCAGTGTCCCCTTGTACGCTGCCCCGGACCGACCCAGTTACCTGCGCGGCCACGCAGCGCATCGACAGGAGAGACCCTCGTGCCGAAGTCACGTATCCGCAAGAAGGCCGACTACACGCCGCCGCCCGCCAAGCAGGCGCAGGCCATCAAGCTCACGAACCGGGCCTGGGTCGCGCCCGTCATGCTGGCCATGTTCGTCATCGGCCTGGCTTGGATCGTCGTGTTCTATGTGACCGACGGCTCGCTGCCGATCGACAGCCTGAACAACTGGAACATCGTGGTGGGCTTCGGCTTCATCGCCGCCGGGTTCGGCGTCTCCACGCAGTGGAAGTAGCGCGGCCGGGGCAGCTCTGCCCAGGGCTGCTCCGCTGAGTTATCCACAGCCTCGGTTCGGTTTCCACATGCACCTGGGGAAAAGACTACGATCTGTGGATAACTCATCGGCCGTTGACGCCGGTGTGACTGCCCTACCGGCCCTCATACACGCGTTCGCCCCCTGCCCGACCTGCGGAAACACATCCGAGCGGCAGGGGGCACAGCTGTTCCCGCACAGCGTGCACAAGATCCGCCACACGCTGTGGACAACGGTTCGGTATCAGGTGAGCTGAGCTGTCCTGACCAGCGTCAGGACCACCACCACGACCAGGACGAGCGCACAGGTGCCGTACTGGATCAGCGCCCGCTTCTCCCGTGGGGCGTGGACCATGGCGTAGCCGGTGACGACACCGGCGACGAGGCCGCCGATGTGGGCCTGCCAGGCGATGCCCATTCCCGGGCTGAAGGTGATGATCAGGTTGACCACCAGCAGGGCGACGAGCGGGCGCATGTCGTAGTTGAGCCGGCGCATCAGGACGGCGGTCGCGCCGAACAGCCCGAAGATCGCTCCGGAGGCGCCCAGCGAGGGCTGGTTGGGCGCGGCGATCAGATAGCTGAGCGCGCTGCCGGCCAGGCCCGAGACGAAGTAGAGGGCGAGATAGCGGGCGCGGCCGAGCGCTGCTTCCAGGGGGCCGCCGATCCACCACAGGCTGAGCATGTTGAACAGGATGTGGGCGATGCCGCCGTGCAGGAACATCGCGGTCAGCATGCGGTAGTACTGGCCCTCGGCGATGCCCTGCACCCCGGTGAGGAGGGGGGTGTAGGCCTGACCGATCAGCTCGAAGCGGTTGGTGAAGCGGTCGCCCAGGGCCTGCTGCAGCAGGAACACGGCGAGGTTGATCCCGATGAGGATCTTGGTGACGAGCCGGGGGTCGGCCGTGAGTGTTCCGCCCGCCACCGTACGCGGCCGGGATGCGGCGGGTGTGTGTCCGGTGCCGGAGCCGCCGCGGACGCATTCGGGGCACTGGAAGCCGACCGAGGCGCTGACCATGCATTCGGGGCAGATGGGGCGCTCGCAGCGGGTGCAGCGCACGCCGGTCTCGCGGTCCGGGTGCCGGTAGCACGCGGGCAGGCTGCGGGCGTCCTGCGTGCTGCCTTCGGCCTGCTCCATGAGATCCCCTTGTTGGTTGTGGGTCCTTCCCCCGGCACCTACCCCGTCCCGTTCTTCCATACGGACGAGCGGGACGTTTGGTTCCCCGCGGTGTGCGGGGCGCGGCGGGCTCAGCGCTCGCGCCGCTCCACGACGACCGACGCGATGACCACGTCGTTGACCGGCCGGTTGTTCGGGAGGGTGGTCGGCACGGCGGCGATCGTGTCCACGACCTTCCGGCTGGCCGGGTCGGTGACCTCGCCGAAGATGGTGTGCTTGCGGTTGAGGTGCGGGGCGGGGCTGACCGTGATGAAGAACTGGGAGCCGTTGGTGCCCGGGCCGGCGTTGGCCATGGCGAGCAGATAGGGCCGGTCGAAGCGCAGGTCGGGGTGGAACTCGTCCCCGAACTCGTAGCCGGGGCCGCCGATGCCGTTGCCGAGCGGGTCGCCGCCCTGGATCATGAAGCCGCTGATGACCCGGTGGAAGATCGTGCCGTCGTAGAGCTTGTCCTGGCTCACCGTGCCGGTGCCCGGGTGCGTCCACTCACGCTCGCCCTGAGCGAGTTCGGCGAAGTTTCTGACCGTCTTGGGCGCGTGGTTCGGGAACAGCCGGACCTCGATGTCGCCGTGGTCGGTCTTCAGGGTGGCGTAGAGCTGCTCAGCCACGATCTGCCTTCCGTTGTCCTCTTGTAACCCCCAGATACTCGCACGGCGCGTGGCGGCGGGCGCCCGGCGGCCGCGACTTCCTGCGTGAAGGAAGCGCACGGCAGGGAGCGCATGGCGGCGATTCGTGGCAGTGTCGTCGACAAGCGCCTGTTGCACCCATATGCCCGTCCTCGCATGCCGCGTGGGCTGCCGGCGGGCATGATCCGTAAAAGTGTGGAAAGGCGAATTACCGTACGCCACCGAGGAGGAGGAAACCCGTGACCCGCATCGACAGCGTGCGCGCCGCGACCGGCTCGGCGAAGGACAGCGTGCTGCACGCCGCGGAAGTGGTGGCGCCCTATGCCGACACGGCCAAGGAGCGTGCCGCGTATTACGCGCAGGAGGCACGCGTACGGCTGGCGCCCGTTGTGTCGCAGGCCGCTGAACAGGCCCGTGTGCAGTACGACGCCCGGCTCGCCCCGCGTCTGGAGCAGGCCCGTGCGCATGTGCCGCCGAAGGTGGATCTGGCCGCGCAGGAGGCTGCCGTCCTGACCCGGAAGGCCGCCCGGCAGGCGGCCGAGTACTCCCGTCCGAAGATCGAGCATGCGGTGGCCGCGGCCGCTCCGGTGGCGGACGAGGCTGCCGCGCGGGGTGCGGCCGCGCTGGTTGCGCTGCGTGGTCAGGTCTCGGCGCAGGAGATCCAGAAGCTCGCCCACAGGAAGGAGCGGCGGTGCCGGGCCGGGCGTGCCATGAAGGTGCTGGCGCTGCTGGGCCTGGTGGCGGGCGGGGCGTTCTGTGCCTGGAAGTGGTGGGACAAGCAGGCCAATCCCGACTGGCTGGTGGAGCCGCCCGCCGCGACGGAGGTGCCGGAGTCGGGCCGGCTGAGTTCGGTGGACGGCAGTGGCACCTCGGGGCTTGACCCGGAGGTCCAGGCGAAGCAGGCCGAGGAGGAGGCCGCCGACCGCGACGAGAAGGAGTGAGTCGGCCGGTGCCGCCTGGTGCCGGCGGGCCGTGGGGCGGGCGATGTGCGGGTCGCCCGCCCTACCGTTCGTTTCGGCACGTCCTGCGCCAGGCCTTCAGCGGGCGTTGAAGTACTTCGCTTCGGGGTGGTGGATCACGATCGCGTCCGTGGACTGTTCGGGGTGGAGCTGGAACTCCTCGGAGAGGTGGACGCCGATGCG